>PKWR01000116.1 GCA_003133285.1 Coriobacteriia bacterium | reverse complement strand
TCCTGGGCGCCGCGCTGCTCGAGGCGTTACTCGAGGACATCCTCGACCGGATCATGGCCGCCCACGGCGCCGACATCGCGGTGCGCGGGACCGTGCTCGACAACGTCCGCGCGATCGGCACCCGCATCGGCCGCCTGTTCCCCCAGCTCACGGGCGCCGAGTTCGAGGACGCGGCGGACAAGCTGGGCTACCGCGACTTCCCGAAGCGTTGGCGTGAGCTGAGAAGCCAGCGCAACGCCTTCATCCACGACACCCCGTACCGCGACGTCCGGGAGGGCCTGGACAAGGGCATCGCCGGAGAGACCCTCGCGCTCCTCGACCAGGCCTACGAGTTGTTCGTCTCGCTGAACAACGAGTTCGTCGCCGACGCGCTCAAGGGACACAGGCGCAGCAGCGACCTGACGCCCACGCCCCACATGGGCGCCGCGGACGAGGACCCGCAGGGAACCGTCGCTCCGTGATCGCATCCGTCCGGGTCGAGGTCGCCGGCGTCGTGCAGGGGGTCGGGTTCCGCCCCTTCGTCTACTCGCTCGCGCGCGAGCGCGGTCTGACCGGCTGGGTCAACAACACCGCGCAGGGCGTGACCATCGTCGTCGAGGGCGACCGGGAGGTCGTCGAGCGCTTCCCCGAGGACGTCCGCGTCTTCGCTCCCCCGGTGGCGGTCGTCGAGTCGATCGCCTGGACCTCGGCGCCGGTCGAGGGCTTCACGGCCTTCGAGATCCGCGAGTCCGAGTCGCGCGGCGACCTGACGCTCGTCTCCCCGGACATCGCAACGTGCCCCGAATGCCTCGCGGAGATGCGCGATCCCGGCGACAGGCGCCACGGCTATCCCTTCACGAACTGCACGAACTGCGGCCCCCGGTTCACCATCATCGAGTCGCTCCCCTATGACCGACCGGGAACCTCGATGAAGGCGTTCCCGATGTGCCCCGAGTGTGGCGCGGAGTACGCCGACCCCGGCGACAGGCGCTTCCACGCGCAGCCCAACGCGTGCCCGGTGTGCGGGCCGCGCCTCTTCCTGAACATCAAGGGCCGCGCGCCCTCCGGCTGGGAGTGGGACCGCCCCCAGGAGGCCGACCCGCGTCCGCACCGCGACGCCACGCTGGAGAAGCGCCGCACCGCCGACATCCTCCAGGCCGCCGCGATGATCCTCGCCGGCGGCGACGTCCTCGCCGTAAAGGGCCTGGGCGGCTTCCACCTCGCCTGCGACGCCACCAACGAAGAAGCCGTCGCCACGCTCCGTTCGAGGAAACGCCGCTGGGGCAAGCCCCTGGCGATCATGGTCCCGACCCTGGAAGCTGCCGAGGCGCTGTGTCACGTGAACGCCGAGGAATCCGCCCTCCTGACGGGAGCGAAGCGTCCCGTCGTGTTGTTGCGCCTGCGAGGGGCCGATGCGAAACTCGCGTCGACGACGATTGCGAGCGCCGGGCAAGACCGGAACGGGCTCGCCCGAAGCGCGAGCCTCGTCGGCGAGGTGAGTTTCGCATTGGCCCCGTCAGTAGCGCCGGGTCTCACGGAACTCGGCGTCATGCTCCCGTACACGCCTCTGCATCACCTGCTGCTGCAAGCCGTCGGCGGCCGTCCCCTCGTCATGACCAGCGGCAACCTCTCCGACGAACCCATCGCCACCGACAACACCGAGGCCCTGGCGCGACTCTCCGGGGTCGCCGACGCCTTCCTGCTGCACGACCGCGCGATCCTCCAGCGCTACGACGACTCCGTCGTACGCGTGGTCGCGGGCCGCACGGAGCTGGTGCGCCGCTCGCGCGGGTACGCGCCGTTCCCGCTGCATCTGCCGTTCTCCACCGACGTGCACATCCTGGCGGTCGGGCCCGAGCAGAAGAACACGTTCTGCCTGGCCCGCGAGGGCTACGCGTTCGTGAGCCAGCACATCGGGGACATGGAGAACGCGGAGACGCTCGAGGCCTGGGAGCGGACCCTGGCGCTCTACGAGGCGATGTTCCGTGTGAAGCCGGCGCTGGTGGCCTA
This sequence comes from Coriobacteriia bacterium, assembly GCA_003133285.1. Taxonomy (GTDB): domain Bacteria; phylum Actinomycetota; class Coriobacteriia; order Anaerosomatales; family PALSA-660; genus PALSA-660. Next base: position 8,095 of record PKWR01000116.1, on the reverse strand, counting down.
CGACCTGCACCCGGAGTACCTCACCACCAAGCACGCGCTGAAGCTGGGGCTTCCCGCCATCGGCGTGCAGCACCACCACGCGCACGTCGCGAGCGTCACAGCCGAACACGGGGTGTCCGACCCGGTGGTCGGGCTCGCCTACGACGGGACCGGCTACGGCAGCGACGGCACCATCTGGGGCGGCGAGGTCCTGCTGGCGGACTGGACCGGGTTCGAGCGCATCGCGCACCTCCGGCCCGTCCCGATGCCCGGCGGGGCCGCCGCGATCCGCCGTCCCGCGAGGATGGCATTCGGTTTGCTCTCAGGAATTGACAGAGGGCTGTTCGATCACCCCGGTGCCTCTCTCCTGCGAGACTCACTGACGAATGAGGAGCACACCACGCTTTCCGCGATGGTGAGCCGGGGCCTGAACAGTCCTCGCACGTCGTCCATGGGGAGGTTGTTCGACGCGGTGGCCGCGATGACCGGGGTGCGCTTCGACGCGATGTACGAGGGCCAGGCCGCCATCGAGCTCGAGGCGCTCGCCGACCCCGCAGAGCGCGGCGCCTACCGCTTCGACCTCGTCGGCTCCGACCCGGTCGTGATCGACCCCGAGCCCGTCGTCCGCGCGATCCTCGACGACCTCGACTCCGGGGTGTCCGCCCCCACCATCTCGGCCCGCTTCCACCGGGCCGTCGTGAACGTGAGCGTGGCAGTCGCGACGGCCGCCTGCGCGCGCACGGGAGCTCGGCACGTCGCGTGCTGTGGCGGTGTCTTCATGAATAGGAACGTGCTCGCCGGGGTCGTCGCAGGGATCGAGGCAGCGGGTCTGACCGCGCTGACGCACCGCGATCTGCCGATGAACGACGGGGCGGTCTCGTACGGGCAGGCAGTCGTGGCGTGGGCCCGCCACGATGCGGTATAACAGGCCGGTATCTCGAGCCGAGAATGCACAAAGAAGAGGCAGGAGCATCCCATGTGTCTCGCAATCCCCGCAAAGGTCGTCCTGATGAACGAGGGCGGCATGGCGGAGGTCGACATCCACGGCGTGACCCGCACGGTGTCCCTGTCGCTCACGCCTGAGGCCGAGGTCGGCTCATGGGTGCTCGTCCACGCCGGCTTCTCCATCCAAGTCGTCGACGAGGAGTTCGCCAACGAGTCGTGGGAGCTCATCAAGCAGATCGAGTGGGACGACTCCGACGGAACGCTCGAAGCCGCGAGCGCCTAGCATGGCCGACGTGCAGGCCGCGTGGCGCGATCCTGAACTGGCCAAGCATCTCGTCGAGTTGATCGATAAGGCCGCCGACCGTCCCATGAAGCTCATGGAGGTCTGTGGCACCCACACGGTGGCCATCGCCCGCTTCGGGCTGCGCGCCGTGATGCCCGAGAACATCACACTGCTCTCCGGTCCGGGCTGCCCGGTGTGCGTGACCGCCAACCGCGACATCGACCTCGCGATCGAGCTCTCCCGCGTGCCCGGCGTCGTCATCACCACCTTCGGCGACATGATGAAGGTCCCGGGCTCCTACTCGTCACTCGCCCGGGAGAAGTCGGAAGGGCGCGACGTCCGCATCGTCTACTCCCCGCTCGACGCCATCAAGATGGCGCAGAGCGAGCCGGACAAGCAGGTCGTCTTCCTCGGCGTGGGTTTCGAGACCACCGTCCCGATCATCGCCGCGACCATCAAGCAGGCGTCCGCGACGGGCATCGAGAACTTCTCGGTCCTGTGCGTGCACAAGACCGTCCCAGGGGCGCTCGAGGCACTCGTCAACGACCCCGACGTCCACATCGACGGATTCATCCTGCCGGGCCACGTCTCGACGATCATCGGCCCGGAGCCCTACCGCTTCATCGCGGAGCAGTACCACGTGCCCGGCGTCGTGACCGGGTTCGAGCCGGTCGACGTCCTGCAGGGCGTCTGGATGCTCGCGAAGCAGCTGCAGGAGGGCCGCGCCGAGGTCGAGATCGCCTACCAGCGCGGCGTCAACGCCGACGGCAACCCGACGGCGAAGGCGCTGATCGAAGAGGTCTTCGAGCCCATCGACGCGGAGTGGCGCGGCATCGGGGTCATCCCCGGCACCGGGCTCGGCATCCGCGAGGCGTTCTCGAAGTGGGACGCGGCCAGGCGCTTCGACGTCACGCCCCCGGAGCCCCGCGCGATCCCCGGCTGCCAGTGCGGCGAGGTCCTGCGGGGAGCGATCCTGCCGTTCCAGTGCCGCATCTTCGGCAAGGGCTGCACGCCGGAGCACCCCATCGGGCCGTGTATGGTCTCGTCCGAGGGCTCGTGCGCCGCGTACTACCGCTACACCGACTACGGCCGCTAGAGGCCGACGAACCCCCGTCCCGATCCAACGGAAGGTCGCCCCCATGCGCTCAGACCGCATCCTGCTCTCTCACGGAAGCGGCGGCACGATGATGCGCGAGCTCATCGAGGACGTCTTCATCGCCCGCTTCAACGACGAGGCACTGCTGCGCATGGACGACGCCGCGTCGCTCGTGGTGCCGCCCGGCCGCATCGCGCTGACCACCGACACCTATGTCGTGACGCCGCGCTTCTTCCCTGGCGGCGACATCGGCAAGCTCGCCGTCGCGGGCACCGTCAACGACGTGGCCACCGCCGGCGCCGTCCCGATGTTCCTCACGGTCGGCTTCGTCCTCGAAGAGGGCCTGATGGTCGAGGAGCTCGTCCGCATCCTCGATTCCATGGTGAGCGTGGCCGCCGAGGCCGGCGTCCGCATCGTCACCGGCGACACCAAGGTGGTCGAGCGCGGTCATGGCGACGGCATCTACATCAACACGGCCGGCGTGGGCGTGGTCCGCGAGGGCCTCGACCTGTCCAGCTCGCACTGCAGGCCCGGCGACGTCGTGCTGCTCTCGGGCACGCTGGGCGACCACGGCATCGCGGTCATGTCCGTACGCGAGGGCCTCTCCTTCGGCACCGACATCCTCTCCGACGCNNCTCCGTGCCCGTCCGCGAGCAGGTGCGCGGCGCGTGCGAGATGCTCGGCTACGACGTCTACCAGGTCGCCAACGAGGGCAAGATGGTCGCCGTGGTCCCGCCGGAGCAGGCCGACGCGGCGCTCGCCGCGATGCGCGCCTCCCGCTACGGCGAGGAGGCCGCGATCATCGGACAGGTCACCGAGGGGCCCGCGGGCCGCGTCTACGTGCAGACGACCTTCGGCGCGCGCCGGATCATGGACATGCTGGTCGGCGAGCAGCTGCCCCGGATCTGCTGACATGCCGGCATCCGACCGGCGCCACTCTCTCGTCGGCCTGTTGCTGATCGCCGCTGCGGGCCTGATCTGGGGGACCATCCCGCTCGTGCTGCACGCCGCCAACGCGGGGTCGCCTCTGCCCGTCTCGCCGTTCCTCACGGTCTTCTTCCGCGTTCTGTTCGCGGGCATCGTCATCTTCGTGTGGATGGCGGCCACCGGCGGCCTCGCGGAGGTGCGCCGGCTCCCGCGTCGCAAGCTCGGCCAGCTGGTCGGCCAGGGCGCGATCCTCACCATCAACTGGATCCTGTTCTTCGGCGCGCTGGGGCTCGCCAACGTGGCCACGGCCGAGCTGCTCGGCTACATGGGTCCCGTCTTCGTCGCCGCTCTTGCGCCGTTCGTGACGGGCGAGCGGTTCGACCGCAGGATCGTGCTCCCGATGCTCCTGGCGCTGGGCGGCATCGTGGTCATCCTCGCGCCGCAGGGCCTCGGCGTGGCGAGCGGCAGGCAGCTGCTCGGAGCGTCGCTCGCTTTCGCGTCGGCGCTGACCTACGCATGGCTGCTGCTCCGCTCGAAGCGGCTCCTCGTCGGGGTCTCAGGCATGGCGCTCATGCTCATCGAGTACGTCGTCGCCGCCGTGCTGCTCCTGCCGGTCGTCGCGTGGCTCTACCTCCACGGGCAGGCTCCGACGACGGTCGGCTTCTACGGCGCGCTCGCCGTGCTCGGCGTCGTGCAGACGGCCTTCGCCAGCATGCTGTTCCTGACCGGGCTACGCCGCGTGCGCACCGACCACGCCGCCATCCTCACCTACGCCGAGCCCGCCTCCGCCGTCATCTTCGCCGCCGCGTTCCTCGGCGAGCCGCTGACGATCGCCACAATCGCCGGCGGCGCGATGGTGGTCGCGGGCGGGGCGCTCGTCGCGCGTCTGGATGCGAAGGACGTCGGCCACGGCCTCGAGGCCGCCGACTCGGGCGAGAGCGACGACGCGGACGACGCCTGAGGAGCCGCACGGGATGCGGGAGTCCGCGCAGTTGCCGCACGCACCCCTCGGGTACCATATCGGGGACTTCCGAGGGAGGACCCTGCCGTGGATGCCCGTACCCGACTGACACAGATGCGCGCCGTCGAACGGCTCGCCGCGCGCGACGCCTCGCTCTTCGCCGATCCGGCCGTCGCCGCGGACCGGCTGGGGTGGATCGGCCTCCCGCAGCACGCCGCGGACGGGGCCTCCTCGCTCGCGGCCTTCGGCGTCGACGTCGCCGCCTCGGGCATCACCGACGTGGTGCTGCTCGGCATGGGAGGCAGCTCGCTCGCTCCCCTCGTGCTGTCGCGGGTGTTCGGTCACGCCGACGGACGGCCCGCCCTGCACGTGCTCGACACGAGCTCGCCGCAGCAGGTCGCGACACTGCTCCCGTCGATCGCGCCGGAGACGACCCTCGTCGTGGTGTCGAGCAAGTCGGGCACGACCATCGAGCCGCTCTCCCTCGCCGTGGTGCTGCGGGACTGGATGGAGCCCGCTCTCGGCGACGCGACGGACCTGCACTTCGTCGCGGTGACGGACCCGGGCTCGCAGCTGGAGCAGCACGCACGGACACACGGATACTCGACGGCCTTCCTCTCCCCTCCCGACGTCGGCGGCCGCTATGCGGCGCTCACCCCGTTCGCCATGGTCCCCGCCGCGCTCACGGGCATCGACGTCTCGGGTCTCATCGCCGCGGCGGCCGGTGCGGAAGACCTGTGCCGCGTGGAGTCGCCGGACAACCCCGGCGCTGCGCTGGCGGCGTGGATCTCCGACGCCTACGCATCGGGACGCGACAAGCTGACGCTCGTCGTTTCCGAGCCGTACGCGGCGTTCGGCCTGTGGGTGGAGCAGCTCGTCGCCGAGTCGACCGGCAAGGGAGGCGCAGGCGTCCTGCCGGTGCTCGAGGACGCGCCGGGCGACCCTGCCGCCCACGGCCCCGACCGCATGACCTTCGTCCTGCGCACTCCGGACGACGCGGCGCTGGCCTCGCTGGCCTCGCGCCTGCCGGCCGGTGAGCCGGTCTTCGAGTCCGTCATCGGCGACCCCTCGCTCCTCGGCGCGGAGTTCGTGTCCTGGGAATGGGCCGTTGCGCTCTTCTCCGCCCTGAACGGCATCGAGCCGTTCGACCAGCCCAACGTCGCCGAGGCGAAGGCGGCCACCGAGTCGATCCTCGCCGGCGGCACCCCCGAGCCCGCGCCGGACCGCATCGAGGTGACCGCTCCGGACGGCGGGACCGCAGGACTGGAGGCGCTGGAGCCCGCACTCGCCGGCGTGCTGGCGCATGCCGGCGACGGGTCCTACCTGGCGGTGCTGTCATACCTTCCGGACGACCCTGCGCTCTCCGCGCCCCTGCGCGAAGCCTGCGCGGCTTTGGGGGCCGCAAAGGCGATGGTCGTGACTCCCGAGCTCGGTCCGCGCTATCTGCACTCGACCGGCCAGTACCACAAGGGCGGCCCGTGCACCGGGCTGTTCGTCGTGATCACCACCGGAAGCCCGCAGGACGTCGCCGTGCCGGGAAAGCCGTACACTCTCGGTGTGCTCAACCGGGCACAGGCGTCGGGCGACATCGCCGCGCTCCGCTCGCACGGACGGCCGGTCATCCACGTGTCGCTGCCCGACCCGGGCGTCGCCCACGTCGAGGCCGTCGCACACGCACTGCGAGCGCTCGCGGAACGGTGAACGCCGGACAGCACGAGGTTCCAACGGACCCGACACGGAGGAGACCATGAACGCCGCAGTAGCCCGTCCGGTCACCATCGCCCTGCTCGCAGCGCTTCTCGCTGCCGCGACCGGGTGCAGTTCGGGCAAGGCCTCCGCACCCGTGGCGACGGCACCGGCGACCTCCACCGTCGTCCCGACGCCGACACCGGTCGCGACGCCCACGGCACCCGCGCGCGGCCCGGTCACGACTCCCGGCACCGGCAGTGCCGCTCGCGCCGCGATCCTGAAGAAGGCGAAGTCCGAGCTCGGCCTGACCGGCACCGTCACCGTCAACCAGCTGTTCGTGCAGGACGGCGCCGCTGTGGGCGACCTGTGGCCCCCCAGCGGGCCCCGCATCTTCTTCGCGCTGCAGGGCGGGCCGAACGCGTGGCGGCTCGCATGGAGCGCCCCGTTCGGCGCATCGCGGGCCACCGCGTCTGCACTGGCCGCCGCGGGCCCGGAGATGTTCGCCGACCTGGCGAAGGCCCTCGACTTCAAGAAGAAGCTCACGAAGCCCGTCGTCACGCCTGCCGCCCCCACGCTCGCCTCCTTCGAGACGTTCGCGATGAAGTCCGCGAAGACCTTCGCCGGCTCCACCTACACCGGCACCTTCACGGTCCAGGCCAAGATCGCCAAGTCATCGAACGGCTCGTGGTGGGGCAACGCCATCGCGGAGCCGGCCGAGTCGGGACTGGAACCGATCGGCGTCTGGGCGCACTACTCGTCAGGCAAGTGGACCGGGGAGATAGCCGACTTCAGCACCGACGGCGCGGATGCCGCGTACTTCCCCGCCGACGTGCTCGCGAAGCTCGCCCTCTAGTCGAGCGACACGATCCGCGCGGTGACCGATCCATCGACGGCGACGGTCACGAGGGCGACCGACCTGGGTCTCCCTTGCCGCGGGTCCGACGGGCTTCCCGGGTTCACCCAAAGAACCCCGTCGCACTCCGTGATCTCGGCGAGATGGGTGTGCCCGAAGACCGCGACGCGAGCGCCGACCAGCGCGGGATCGAAGGCGCCGGTGAGGTCCGACTCCATGTGGGCGACCATCACCCGCACTCCCCCGAGCCTGACGTTCGCGACGATCGGTGAGCGGGCCTCGGCCACACACGAGTTGCTGCCGCGGACGAGCGTGACGGGAGCGATCGCCTCGAGCGTCTCCGGGATGTGACCGACACCCACGTCACCGGCGTGCACGATGGCGTCGGAACCGGTGAGCGCCTCGAATGCGGCGTCCGGCAGCGCGCCGTGCGTGTCCGAGATCACGCCGATCACGAACGGCTTGTCTCGCGGCGGCCGCGTCACAGACCCAGCGCCTTCTTGAGCGAAGGCACGCGGCGGCGCGAGACCGGGACCTGGGACGTTGCGCGGTCCTTCATCGTGAGCAGGAGCGTGCCGCCGTACATCGGCACGACCTCCTTGACCTGCGCGAGGTTGACCACGAACCGGCGGTGCACGCGGAAGAAGCCGCGCGGCTCGAGCTTCCGTTCCAGGTCAGCCAGCGACATGGTCGAGAGGTAGCGCTCGCCGTCGGTGAAGAGGTAGCTGTAGTCGTCCTTGGCCATCACGTAGAAGAGCTCCTCCACGGACAGGAGCAGTTTCTTGCCGGCCTTCTCGACGGGCACGCGTTCGACGCGCGCGGTGCCCGGCGCAGGCAGGGCGGGAGTCAGGCGCTCGATCGCGCGCCGCAGGCGGGCGACCTCCACCGGCTTGACCAGGTAGTCCGCCGCTTCGACTTCGAAGGCCTTCACGGCGTGCTCGGAGTAGGCGGTGACGAAGATGATCGCGGGCGGATGCTCGAGCTCGCCCAGCACCTCGGCGAGGCGGAGGCCCGAGAACCCGGGCATCTCCACATCGAGGAACACGACGTCGTAGGGGATCGCGCGGATCAGCTGCAGCGCCTCCGTGGCGTTGCTCGCCTCACCGATGACCTCGACGCCGCCAGCTTCCGAGAGCAGGAACCTCAGTTCGCTGCGCGCGGGGGCCTCGTCGTCGACGACCAGTGCCTTGACGGTCACTGCTCCGCTCCCGTCCTGATTGCCGCGCCCAGAGTGAGCGTCACGGTGGTGCCCTGCCCCTCGACGCTCGCGACCGAGATGCCACTGTCGGGGCCGAAGTGGCCCTTGAGCCTATCGTCCACGTTCTTCAGCGCGATGCCAAGACCGCGCCCGAAGCCGGCATC
>PKWR01000170.1 GCA_003133285.1 Coriobacteriia bacterium | reverse complement strand
TTGGAGCGGGTGAACCACTCGACCGGATAGCCGTGGGCGCCGATGCCCTGGACCTCCGTGCGGCCGGCGACCGCCGGCGCGAGCGTACCCGACAGCGGCGACGTCATGATCGTGATGATGTTGCCGGGATCGAAGGCCTGGATCGTCTTGTCCTTGCACAGGTCCCAGAAGATCGCCGAGCCCATGCCATGCCCACCGCCGTACTCTTCATACTTGGCGGTGTCTATCGTCGACACCATGCTCGTCGTCAGGTTGACCCTGAGGATCTTGCCTGCATATCCACCAGCCATTTGGAGTTCCTCCTGGATGTTCTCGTCTCAGATGTCCGTTCGTGGATCAGCGGTCCTAGGGACCTCCGGCCGACTGACCGGGCCCCTACATGTACTCGCCGTTGTCCCCAGTCGGGAACCCAAGGGTCTTCCAGACCTTCGAGTCCTTGCGCAGGTTCACGTTGTAGCCCTCATCGCCGTTCTGGAGCGGGATGTCCTCCGTGAACGCGATCGCGTGCATGGGGCAGACCTCGACGCACGCCTGCTTGCCACCGACGCCACCCTTCTGGCTCCAGTGCGGCGCGTTCGCGCACAGGTCGCACTTCTGCGCGTGCTTCTCTTCGGAGTTCCACTGGACGCGCGCCGGGCTGAACGGGCAGGCGCCTTCGCACCGCTCGCAGCCGATGCACTTGCTCGCGTCGACCGTCCGGACGTTCCCGTTGGCCGTGTCGACATGCATGGCGCCGGTCGGGCAGGCCTCGACGCAGGCAGGGAACGGGCACTGCCGGCACTGCTCTTGGGTCACCCCGCCGGGGAACGCGGCGAACGGATCGTTCACGATCTGGATACGCGAGAGCGAGAGGTTGGTCTCACCCGTGTGCACGAGCGAGCAGGCGAGCATGCAGCTCGCGCACCCGGCGCACTTCTTCGTGTCGACCAGGAGATAGCCCTTGGATGCGGGGATGGCGAGCACCTGGTCGGGGAGGAAGTACCCCCGCACGAGCCCTCCGCCCAGCACGGCGCCGACACCGACGCCTCCGATCGTGGTGACGAACTCCCGCCGGGAGACCTGCTTCGGTTCCTTGTCAGTCATGGTTCCTTCGGTCCCTTCTTGTTCGATTCAGGTCGCCGTCAGGCGGCGTCGCGGTCTTCTTCGGGTTCACTCGGCATATCGGCCGGCTTGACGAGTCTGCGGTACCAGCCCGCGTGCTCGGCCTTCGCGTGCTCGACCGTGATGTAGCCCGTGAACATGGAGCGGAGCATCGGCCAGCTCATGGGCAGCAGGACGACGACGACGTGCGCGAGGAAGAACACGAGCATGCCCAGCGCCGCGATGTCGTGGACGAGAGTCGCGGGCCCCATGACCACGCCCGGGATGGAGACGACGTGGGCCGCGGCCTTCAGGAGGCCGGTGACGATGATGGTCGCGGTCGCGACCAGCGCCAGCAGGTATGCCATCTTCTCGGACTCGAAGTACTTGTCCTCGGGAGGCATGTCGTACTTCTTGTTGCCGAGCAGACGCCCGTAGTGCTGGACGGTGTACTTGAAGGCGTTGCCCGTCGGCAGGTGCTCGCGGAAGCGGTTCCGCGACAGCAGCGTGTTCGCGCCGTAGTAGAAGGTCCCGAACAGGAACATGACCACCGCGACGAAGTGGATGTTCATGGCCGCCCAGACCTGCTGCCTCGACAGGAGGCTCGGGATGAAGAGCGCTCCGAGAGCGAGGCCGGTCACGAGCAGGACGGCCGTCCCGATCCCGTGCGTCCAGTGTTCGAGGATCGCGGCGCCGTCATGGCGCAGCACGCGGTCACCCTCGATCACGGGATCCGTGCGCCGCGTGAGTCCGGCTGCCAGCGCGCCCGCGAAGGGCGCCAGGAGCACGAGCCACCACCCGGAGTTGAACAAGAGCTCGGCGCCGTCGACGTAGGCGATCCGCCAGGCGTAGACCATGCCCAGGACGAACCCCACCGCAGCGACCGCACCGATGAGCAGGCGTCTGCCCATCAGCAACACTCCTTCCCCGTTTCGACTACCTCTGGCCTTGCGTCGAGTGGCGGTGTCCGGACGTCAGTCGACGCCTGTGATGCTGTTCCGTGCGCACTTTACTGTCAATCTATCAAGATTTGATATATGCTTTCCTTCCGCACGGCTGCGTTCCTATTAATCATTCGTCCGCCGTTAGGTTTGCGGGAAGGCCCGAGAGCGCAGTGGACCCATCACCGCAACGACCGATCGAGGCAGCCAACGCCCTGCTGCAGGACCCGGCGTTCGCCACCTTGGCCGAGGAGGCCGTGCGCGACTACGTCGACAGGGACGAGCTGACCAGACGGCCCCTGCCCGCCGGGCTCAGCGCGGACGACACGTGGCAGTTGCTCACCACCCTGCGCCGCTTCGGCGCGACGCGCTTCCCTCTCCGCGACATGCAGGACCGCTCCTACTGGTACACGCTGACGCGCGAGGCGAGCCTGTGCGTCGATGCGATCGAGCGCTACTGCCGCACCGACTCGACGGTGCACCGTTCGGTCCTCCACCGGCATGGCCGGAGGATGCTCGTGGAGTCGCAGATCCGCGAGACGGTCGCGGCGTGCCGGCTCGACGGCGTCGTCGTCTCGGACGAAGACGCGGAGAACCTCATCCTGAGCGGCCGTGCCCCGCGCAACGCGACGGAGCGCTTCATCCTCAACGCGAACGCGCTGCTCTACGAGGTCGACGAGCCCGCTGGCGAACCCTTCTCGCCGGAGATGCTGCGCCGCCTGTACACCCGCCTGCTCGAGGGCGTCGATATGTCCCAGCTCGAGCGCAGCCCCGGGCGTCAGGGTCTCACCGAGCGCGTCGAGACCGATCCGGTCAGTCCGGAAGTACTCGCCAGGGTCATCCAGCAGTTCTGCGACTACGCCAACGGGCGAACGGGCGACCCGTCCGAGCCCGTCGCCATGAAGGCCCACGCGCTTCTCAACACGGGCTACTTCTGGGCGTTCTTCCCGGACTTCGTCGGTATCGTCGGACGCTGCGTGTTCCGTATCTACGTCACGAGACAGGACTACCCCGTCCTCGGGTACCTGCCGATCAGCGCATGTACGAGTCGTGGGCACAGGGGCGCGTGAGCTCGACCCTCGTTCGCTTCAACAGCCTTCCGGGACCGAGATCGATGAACGACCGCGAGGTCGACTACACGGCCGACGCACTGACGTACCTGCAGTTGACGGTCGCGGCCCTCGACGAGCTCCTCAGGTCGATGGCCCACGCGCGGCGGCGGGACGCACAGGTGCGGTCCGTGCTGGAGCATGACGTCGAGATCAACTACCGTCAGCGCTCGATCGTCGCCGAAGCGCTCGCGCACCCCGAGCGCGAGTTCCGCATCCGGGAGCATCAGACCACCCACAACGTCGTCTACGCGACGTCGCGCGCTGACCTCATGGACCTGGTCGACCGCGGGTACCTGCGCCAGGAGCAGCGCGGAAAGGCCTTCGTGTTCCTGCCGGTGTCCGACCTGGCGCAGTTGCTGGACACGGAGCCGAACTCGCCAGCGTAGGCCGAGGCGAGCGCCACCGTCTGGAAGCCCCGACAACGACGCGCGTCGCTAGTGGCACCCGGCGCCTCCCGGCCGCGCATAGATCAGGTCCTTGACGACGGTGCCCCTGCTGGTGCTCACGAACTCCCACGTCGTGTTCCACACGCCGTTTCCCGGTGTGACGTGCGCTACCAGGACCCTGATGCCCGCGCCGGCAATTCGCCCCACGATCGTGAACGACCCGACCTCGTATCCGTACTGGAGCGACTTGAAGTCCGCCAGGGTCTCTTCGGGGCCGGTCTTCGGGACCATCCTGAAGGCCCTGCCCCACTTCTTGTCGATCAGCGCGCGGTAGTAGGACGCGATGTACGCGTGCACGTCCATCCCCTTCGGGACGACCGGCGCGGTCTTCGGATCGAATGTGAGCGCTGCGCCCGCGCNNGCCCGCGCTGCGCTTCCGACCGGGCGAGGGACGCCGCACGAGGCCGCCAGACCGCCGGCGAGGACAACCGCACACACCCAGACGGCGACCAGAGGCCTGTGCCGGAGCCGGAACGCGCCGAGCATGCTGTCTCCCTTCGAGAACGGACCGGCAGGTGCGCCCGATGCCGCGCACCCGCTGCCCGTGACGTCGATCACCTGTGGAGAGAGCAGGGCGGGGAAAGTGTTCTCTCACTCGCCTCCCGGAAGGAGGGCGAGAGACCCTGCTCTCTTCGCAAGGGACCGGCGACTGAGCATCCGGATGGGGAGTGCTCCCGTGGTGGCCCCGTCTCACGACGGGGCCACCACGGGGTCGCCTCCAGGATCGGACTACGTGCCTGTCGGCTCCGCGTCCGTGCCGCCTTCGACCCCGGCGTCCGGACCGATCCCGAGCACGTCCAGGTACTGCAGGAACCTCTGGCTCATCAGCTCGCGCATCGACCGCAACTGCGGCGGATAGCCCGACTCCTGCGGTATCTCGGAGGAAGCAGCTTCGATCGCGTCGGCCAGCTCGACGTCGCCGATCACTTCGCGGATCCAATCGACCAGCGCCTTGGGTTCCATGTAGGCGACGTGCACATCGTGCCCGGGGAACTGATCCACGACGGTGTACGCGGTGTTGTCCTGCCCCAGGAACAGGATCGCAGCCTCGAGCGTGTACACCGTCACCGCCATCTGTCCGGAGGCCTTGAGCACGTATCCCATGAAGCGGTCCTCGAAGCCGAGTTCCCGCATGAACGAAGTCGCCTGTTCCTCGGTCGGTACGGTCAGCGTGGCCGTCATCTCAGGGCTCTCCATGATCAGATCTTCTTCGCAGCCGCAAGTTCGTCGGCCACCTTGCCCAGACCGAGCTTCTCCAAGGTCTCCCTTGTCGCTATGCCGGTCTTCGGGTCCCAACCCTCGAACGTGTAGTAGCGCGTCTTCCAGTCCTCGAACTTGGCGTGGTCGAGCATCCGGCTGTTCACGTTCTTGTAGGACCACTGGCCGTTCTCGAACGCCGGCATGATGTAGGGGACCTCGTAGACCGAGTGCGCGGCCATCTTGGACGACACGAACTGCCACTCGGCCAGTGCGTCCAGGTCACGCGTCCTGCCCTGCAGAGCGAAGATCGCACGGTCGAGGTTCCANNGTGACCGCGTTGAAGAACTTGGGCTCGAGCTCGGGGGTCAGGCCCTTGTAGCCCTTCGTGTACGGGTTGATCCAGTCGGTGACACCCCAGTCGCAGAAGATCGCCGACTGCTTCCAGAACCGGTTGTACGCACGATGCCAGGAGATGAACTTGATCATCGCGTCCGAGTAGATGCCTTCGTCGCTGAAGTCCAGCATCATCGGATCCTTGTACGGGAGCAGGGTGGAACCGATCATCTCGACCAGGTCCTTGGCCGGCATGATGTACGGCATCCCGAACAGCGGCGCCATGGACGTGTACCAGTANNTGTCGTGCTCGTTGATGTCGCGGCCGTCCAACGCGGTTCCGTAGCCCCACTCGACTTCCTTCCGCGCGTCGTAGTGGTGAGCGTAACCGTGGGCGCAGATGGCCAAGAGCCCGGAGGTCGTGTCTTCCTCGTAGCGTCCCCACTTCGTGGCGGCACGAGCGCAACCCTCGGCCAAGTCCGCGCCGACGTCGGTGCGATACGCGAGAGCTTCGAGCCAGGCCTTGTTGAACGCCTCGGAACCGACATCGGCCCAGTCGAGCTTGGAGTCGATCTGCTTGCCCGGGCCGAGGATACCCAGCTTGAACAGGCCGACGAGCCACGGGATGCTCATGACTGCTTCCCATGCATTGATGCCCATGCGCTGCAGCCGGTCCGTGGTGACGGCATTGTCGCTGGTGGCGTGGTTGGCGCTGAACGGTCCCATCATGTTGTAGAAGGAGTCGAAGCAACTGCTGTTGGGGGCGAGGCCGCGGGACGTGTGGCCGCCGTGGCAGCTCTTGTAGCATCCGAGACACGAGTTGTCCCGAGAGCCGACGTCGTTGATCGGGTCCGCGCCGACCGCGCCGGACGGTGTGCTCGTGTACATGCCGGGAAGGCCGGGCTTCAGGTTGTCGATGTCCCACCAGTTCGACTCCGCCCAGGCTCGGGCTTCCATGAGCGCCTTCGGATTCGCGACTCCGATGGCCCCCGTCCCGATGACGCTGATCGACTTGAGGTTCTTGGAGCCGAACACCGCTCCGAAGCCGCCCTGCCCTGCACCGCCTCCACCTTCGTGGATGAGGCTCGCGCACCTGCCCAGGTTCTCTCCGGCCGGGCCGCAGGAGAGCACGCCCGGGTTCATCGTCGAGCGTCCGCTGTCCCGCGATCCGCCGTACTGGGTCCAGTCGACGGTATCCTTGTTCCGCACGAGCTTGTAGATCGCCTGCTCGACGTCGGCGGTATCGAGGCCCCAGAGGTTGTCGCCCGACGCGCTCGCGTCGCGGATCGCGACGTTCTGGTTGCGGATGTCGATCCACACGGGCTTGTCGGCCTTACCCATGACCGCGATCCCGTCCCACCCCGCGTACTTGAGCTGGCCGGCCATCCGGCCGCCGAAGCCGCTGCGGGAGTACCACTCGATCGGGAAGCCCTCAGGCGCGATGCCCTGGACCTCGCAGCGGCCCGAGGCGAACGGCGTCAACGTCCCTTGGAGCGGTCCGGTCATGACCGTCAGCACGTTGCCGGGATCGAACGCCTTGACGGTCTTGTCCTTGCACAGGTCCCAGAAGACCGCGGAACCCATGCCATGGCCGCCGCCCCACTCCGCGTAGTCGCTCGTGTTGAGCGTCGATGTGCTGCGCTTCGTCAGGTCGACAACCAGTATCTTTCCAGCGTATCCATTGCCCATCTGGTGGACCTCCTCTAGTCTGCCGCTGCCGCGAGAGCACGGCGGATCGGTCATTCGCTAGTGCCCTACCTTGACCGTCGCCGCCGCTGCCGCTGCCGCCGCCGCTGCCGCCGCCTTGGCCGCCGCCACCTCTGCCGGGGTGTAGAACCCGTCGTCCCCCGTGGGCAACTTGAGCTTCGCGCTAGCGTCCTTGGTCCGCAGGTTCACGTTGTAGCCCACATCTCCGGACTGGACCGGGACGTCCTTCTGGAGGGTGATGGCCTTCATGTGGCAAACGGTGATGCACGCCTGCTTGCCGCCCGCTCCGCCCTTCTCGTTCCAGAACGGCGTGTCCGCGCATAGGTCGCACTTCTCCGCATGCTTCTCGATGCCGTTCCAGATGGCCCGCGAGGGAGTGAAGGGACACGCGTCGACGCAGCGCTCGCAGCCGATGCACTTGGACGCATCGACCGTGCGCACGTTGCCGTTGGCAGCGTCCACGTGACAGGCGCCGGTCGGACATACCTCGACGCACGCGGGGAACGGGCACTGGCGGCACTGGGCCACCGTGAGATCGTCCGGATAGAGCGCGAACGGGTTCTGTGTGATCTGGATACGTGACTGCGAGAAGCTCAGGTCCCCGTGGTGCGTCAGCGAACAGGCCATCATGCAACTGTCGCAACCGACGCACTTGTGGCCGTCGACCACCAGATAGCCTTCCGATCCCTCGATCGCGACCGCAGACGCCGGCTGGGCCAACCCGCCCGTGACCACCCCGCCGAGCACGACCCCGAGGCCGAGGCCACCCACACCCGTGACGAACTGGCGCCGGGAGAGACCGCTCTGGGGCGAGTAGGTCGTTTCATCGTTTCGCTCTTCGTTCTCTGACATAGTCTTGATCCTTTCAGAGGCACAGCGGGCTCGACTACGCAGCTGGACGCTCCGTCGTTTTGATCGGGATGGACTCGTCGCCGTCGGATCCGATCTCCTCGAGCCAGCCCGCGTGCTCCGACTTGGCGTAGTCGAGCGGAACGTAGCCGGTGAACATCGAACGAAGCATCGGCCAACCCATGGGCAGGATCGCTCCGAAGAGGACGTGCGCCACGAAGAAGAGGCCCATCGCGACCATGGCTACGTCGTGCGTCGGCGTGGCGACGCCCATGATCCACACGGGCACGTCGAAGACGTGCGCAGCCACCTTGAGAAGCCCCGTGACGATGACGAGCGCGGTCGAGCCCAGGGCCAGCAGATACGCGATCTTCTCGGACTCGAAGTACTTCTCCTCGGGAGGCATGTCGTACTTCTTGTTGCCGAGCAGGTGCCCGTAGTGCTCGACGGTGAACTTGAACGCGTTCTTCGTCGGCAGGTGCTCGCGGAACCGCTTCCGCGACAGGAACGCGTTCGCGCCGTAGTAGAAGGTCCCGAACAGGAACACCACCACGGCTATGAAGTGGACGTTCATCGCCGCCCACACCTGCTGCTGCGACAGCAGACTCGGGATGAAGAACGCCCCGAGCGCGATACCGGTCACGAGAAGGACCAATGTCCCGATGCCGTGCGTCCAGTGTTCGAGCATGGCCGGGCCGTCATGACGCAGCACGCGATCGCCCTCGACGACCGGGGCCGTGCGCCGTGTGAGACCGGCCGCAAGGACACCCAGGAAGGGCGCCAGGAGCACGAGCCACCACCCGGAGTCGAACAGAAGCTCGGTGCCGTCCGCGAAGGCGATCCGCCAGGCATAGACCATGCCCAGAACGAACGCCACCGCTGCAATGGCACCGATGAGCAGCCGTCTGCCCATCAGCAACACCCCTTTCCCCTTTCGCCTACCGCAGTACGTGCGTCAGATGCGTTGTCCGGACGTTACTGACACATCGAACACTCTGCGGCGGGTTCACTGCTGTCAATCTCTCAACATTTGATATATTGTGCTCAGTGCATCCGCGCACTAGTGTCAATGTGCCGCCACCTGCTAGATTGGCCATCGAACTGGAGAGCGAAGTGGACACACCGTCTTCGCACGACATCGATGTCGTCAACGCCCTGCTGGGGGACCCGGCATTCGCGCCTCTGGCAGAGGAAGCGGTTCGCGACTACCTCGACTGGGACGAGTTGACGCGGAGGCCTCTGCCCCCCGGCCTCAGCGTGGAGGACACCTGGAAGCTGCTCACCACGCTGCGCCGTTTCGGCGCGACGCTGAGCCCGCTCAAGGACGTAGCCGGCCGTACCTGGTGGTACACGCTCACGCGGGAGGGGATCCTATGCGTCGACGCGATCGAGCGCTACTGCCGCGCAGACTCGGCGGTGCATCGAGCGATCCTCCACCGCCACGGCCAGCGCCTGCTCGTGGCCTCGCGCATACGCGAGACGGTCGCCGTGTGCGAGCTCGACGGAGTGGACGTATCGCCCCAATCGGTCGAGCACGTACTGACGAGTGGCCGCACACCTCGGAACGCGACGGAACGGCTCGTCGCCAATGCGCACGCCCTCCTCTTCGACGATGACATCGGTGACGAGCCGTTCTCGCCCGAGCTACTGCGGCGCCTGTACGCCAAGCTGCTCGATGGCGTCGACGTCTCCACGCTGAAGCGCCACTCCGTTCGGCACGGTCTGACGGACCGCGTCGAGGCAGACCCCATCACCAAGGAGTCGCGCGACGAGATCGTCCGGCAGTTCTGCGCGTACGCGAACGGTGAGACGGGTGACCCCTCTGAACCCGTGACCGTGAGGGCGCACGCGCTGCTCAACTCGGCGCAGTACTGGGGGTTCCTCCCGGAGTTCAGCGGCATCGTCGGCCGCTGCATATTCCGGCTCTACGCCTCGCGGCGGGACTACCCCGTGCTCGGGTACCTCCCGATCAGCAGCGTGTACCGAGCCTGGGCGCAGGGGCGGGTGAGCCCGTCCATCGTCCGGTTCTCCGCCACCCCCGACCCAAGGGCCCCGGGCGCCGGCGGCCCCGACTACACGCCGGAGGTTCTGACGTTCCTGCAGTTGACGGTCGCCGCCCTCGACGAGCTCCTCATGTCCATCGACCACGCGCGCCGCCGCGACGCAGACGTGCGATCCGTCCTGGAGCACGACGTGGAGATCAACTACCGGCAACGCACGATCATCTCGCAGGCCATGGCTCACCCCGAGCTCGAATTCCGTATCCGGGAGCACCAGACCACCCACAACGTCGTCTACGCGACGGCACGTGCCGACCTGCTCGGTCTGGTCGAGCGCGGATACCTGCGCCAAGAGCAGCGCGGGAAGGCCTTCGTGTTCCTGCCCGTGCCGGATCTCGCCGAGCGGCTCGACGGCG
>PKWR01000065.1 GCA_003133285.1 Coriobacteriia bacterium | reverse complement strand
GCCATGGCAGCGCGCTTCTCGAGGCGGGTGGTGCTGAAGCGCTTGACCTTCCCGAGGACTCCGGGCTCCGGCGCAATGTCACGCGGGCCGTTGCCGCACTCAGCCACGCGGCACCGCGGCCTGTCCCGCGTCGCGGATCGCGTTGAGGGCCGCCCCCGGGTCCGGCCGGCCGAAGACCGCGTTGCCGGCGACCAGGACGCGCGCGCCCGCCGCCGTGACTAGCGGGGCGGTGGTCTCGTCGATGCCGCCGTCGACCTCGATCAGCGCACGCGAACCGCACGCGGCGATCATCGCGGCGATCGCGGCGACCTTGGGAGCGGCGGACGGGATGTACGCCTGCCCGCCGAACCCGGGGTTCACGCTCATCACGAGCACCAGGTCGAGCTCGGGCAGGATCTCCTCGAGGATGGAGGCGGGGGTGGCGGGGTTGAGCGCGACGCCGGCCTTGGCGCCCGCCGCGTGGATCCGCTGGACGACGCGGTGGAGGTGGTCGCACGCCTCGACGTGCACGGTCACCCAGTCGGCGCCGGCGTCCAGGTACCAGTCCACCGTCGCGTCGGCGTCGTCGATCATCAGGTGGACGTCGAGCGGGCGGGTCGCGACGCGCTTGAGCGCGCGGATGATCGGAGGCCCGATGGTGAGGTTCGGCACGAAGTGGCCGTCCATGACATCAACGTGAAGGAAGTCGGCTCCGGCGCCCTCGACGAGCGATACCGCCTCGGCGAGGCGGGTGAAATCCGCCGACAGGAGCGAAGGCGCCATCAGGATGCGGTCGCTCACGCGGTCCTCCGATCCGTTCGCGGGGCCAGGCGTCAGAGCTCGGGTGCAGACAGACCGTAGAGTTCCTCGCTGGCCTCGCGGCCCAGGAGCGCTTCCTCGCTGTCGGCGAGCGACGCGCCCTCGTAGAGGACGGCGCGGACCTCGCGCGTGATGGGCAGCTCCATGCCGAGGCGCTTGCCGAGCTCCTCGACCGCGATGCAGGCGAAGGCGCCCTCGGCGACCATGTTCGTCTGCGCGCGGAACCCCTCGAGTGTGCCCCCACGGCCGATGAACTCGCCGAGCGCGCGGTTGCGGGAGTTCTTGGAGGTGCAGGTGGCGATGAGGTCGCCGACGCCGGCGAGCCCCATGTAGGTGAGCGGGTTCGCGCCCATGGCGTTGCCCAGCCGGCCCATCTCCGCCAGCCCGCGGGTCATGAGCGTCGCCTTGGTGTTGTCTCCGTAGCCGAGACCGTCGGACATGCCGGCAGCGACGGCGATGACGTTCTTGCTGGCGCCGCACAGCTCGACGCCGATGACGTCGGGATTCGTGTAGGTGCGGAAGAAGCGCGTCATGAACAGGTCCTGGAACAGGCGGCCGACGCGGGGGTCGTAGGCGGCGATGACCGTCGCCGACGGCACGCCCCTCCCCACCTCTTCGGCGTGGTTCGGGCCCGACAGGCCCGCGAGACGGTCCCGGTTGCCCAGGACGTCCTCGAGCACCTCCGTCATGAGCATGAGCGTGCCGTTCTCGACGCCCTTGCTGAGGATGATGACGGGAACGTCTTCGCCCAGGAACGGCTTCATCGCCTCGGCGGTCGTGCGCACGCCCACACTCGGCGTGACCATGACGACGACCTCCGCGCCCTCGAGGGCGCGCCCGATCTCGTGGGTGGCGACGACGCGGTCCGGCAGGACGATATCGGTCATGAACGAGGGGTTGTGGTGCGTGGAGTTGATGCCTTCGGCGATCTCTTCCTCGCGCGCCCACAGGGAGACATCGTGTCCCTTGCCGCCCAGAAGCCACGACGCCGATGTGCCCCAGGATCCCGCTCCGATGACTGCGACCTTGGTCACGTTCGGTCCTTTCCACGTCCGGCGGCTGCGCGTCCCATGGTAATCCTCGGCTCCTCGCCGTGCAGCAGACGCACGATGTTGGCCCGGTGCGACCAGAGGATGGACGGGATGGCAATGATGGCGAACCCGAAGAGCACGGGGCGGTCCTGCCCCTGGTAGACGCCCAGGATGGCGAGGGGGAATGCGAACGCGGTCAGTATCGAGGCGAGCGACACGATGCGGACCAAGAGCACGAGTCCGACGAAGACGACCAGCAGCGCAAGGAACACCCAGGGCATCAGCACGAGGATGGCGCCGGCGGCGGTCGCCACGCCCTTGCCGCCGCGGAAGCGGAAGTACGGCGAGAACATGTGGCCGGCCATCGCGCCGGCGCCGGCGACGATCACGAACAGGTCGCTCAGGTTGACGCCCACGGACGACGCGGGCAACAGCAGCAGGGCGACGGCCGCGGCGACCGCTCCCTTCGCGACGTCCAGGACGGCGACCACGAGAGCCGGCCGCCAGCCCAGGGACCGGAAGATGTTCGTGGCGCCCGTGTTCCCGGAGCCGAGCTTGGTGATGTCGACGCCGTGCAGGTGCCGGGCGACGAGCACCCCGAAGGGGATCCCACCCAGGAAGTAGGCGAACGCGACGGCGGCCGCGACGCGGAGCACGACGGAGGTCATGCAACCTAGTCCTTCTGCCGGAACTTCAGGGTCACCGGCGTCCCCGTGAAGTCGAACGCCTCCCGCATGCGGTTCTCCATGTAGCGCCTGAAGTTCTCGTCGACCAGCTTGGGGTGGTTGGCGAAGAACGTGAAGCCCGGAGGCCCCTGGCGCGTCTGCGTGCCGTACTTCACGCGCAGCTGGGCGCCGCTGCGCGAGATGGTGTGGCCGGTCTCGCGAAGGTCGGCGAGGAAGCGGTTGAGCTTGCTGGTCGACACCGACTGCATGTAGTTGCCGTAGACGAGGTCGATCTGGGCGAAGAGCTTCGCGATGCCGCGCCCGGTGAGCGCTGACGTGCGCAGCACGGGCGCATAGTCGATGAAGCCGAGTTTGCGAGGGATGTCGTCCTCGACGGCCTCGCGCGCGTCGTCGTCCTCGAGCAGGTCCCACTTGTTCAGCAGCACGACGATGGCGCAGCCGCGCTCCTCGGCGAAGCGGGCGACGCGCTGGTCGCCGTCAGTGATGCCGATCGAGGCGTCGACCACCAGCAGCGCGACCTGCGCACGGTCGATCGCGCGCATCGCGCGCACGAAGCTGTAGTACTCGACGGAGCCGTCGATCTTCGACTGGCGGCGCAGGCCGGCGGTGTCCACCAGGCGGTAGCGCTTGCCGTCGCGGTCGATGACCGTGTCGATGGAGTCGCGCGTCGTGCCGGCCACGCCGCTCACGATCGCGCGCTCGACGCCGACGAGCTTGTTGTAGATGGAGGACTTGCCCGCGTTCGGGCGGCCGATGATCGCGACGCTGATCTCGCCCTCGACGGTCTCGGTCTCGGTCACCGGGAGCACCTTGACCAGCTCGTCGAGCAGGTCGCCGGTGCCGTGGCCGTGCAGGGCCGAGATCGCCCACGGCTCGCCGATGCCCAGGTTCCAGAACTCGAAGGTGTCGTCTGCGTGACCGGGGTTGTCCGACTTGTTGACGAGCAGGAACACGGGGCGGTCGCTGCGCTGGAGGATGCGCGCGACGTCCTCGTCACCGGCCGTGATGCCGGACTGGCCGTCGACCACGAACAGGACCGCGTCGGCCTCCTCGGCGGCCATGATGGCCTGCTTGCGGATCGACTCGCCGAACGCGTCGTCGGTGATCAGCTCGATGCCGCCGGTGTCGACCAGCATGAACTCGACGCCGTTCCAGTCCGTCTTGTGGTAGCTGCGGTCGCGTGTCACCCCGCGCATGGCGTGGACGATGGCGTCCGAGCCCTGCACCAGGCGATTGACGAGCGTCGACTTTCCGACGTTGGGGCGGCCGACGACGGCCACGATGGGGAGAGACATTGGGATCACCCGCTCTTGGCGGTGGACAGTTCGAGGAGCGCGGAGACCAGTCCCGCGGCGTCGCATGATACCAGACGGACGTCGGCTCCTGCCTGCGCGACCACGCCGGCGATCGTGAGGTCGTCGAGGAAGAGCCCGTCGTCGTTGATNNCCGCCGAGCAGCTCGTTGGCCACCGGCAGCACGCTCACCGCGCATCCCGTGAGCTCGAGGCCCGGGGCGAGCGTGCTCAGCACGGGCGCGAAGAAGGCACCGGTCACCAGGGTGACACGAGGCGACCTCGCAGACCGGGCGGGCGTCGACAACGCGAGCTCGTCCGGCTCCTCCCGCGCCTCGTCGATGAAGGCACGCACCATCCCGATGCCGTTCTCGAACTGCGGGAACCCGTCGTAGTCGTCCCACGCGGGAAGCTCCGCTCCCGCGGCGAGGTAGAACTCGTCGGCGGCGTGCACCCACGACAGCCCGCGCCCGGCACGCATGCGGGCGCGCCACGGCTCGAGCTGGGCGAGCACGGCGGCGGCGGACTCGGGTGTGTCGAATCCGGACGAGATCCGCGTCTGGTACCGCGTCATGCCCACGGGCACGACGCCGACCGACTCGATGCCTTCGCGTGCGGCGAGCCATTCGAGCGAACGCTCGAGCACCTCTCCGTCGTTGACGCCCGGGACGAGCACGATCTGCACGTGGATCGCGATGCCGGCCGCCAGCAGCCGGTCCGTGAACTCCAGGGCGCGGTCCTCGGCCGTCGGGCACATCAGGAGCCGTCGGACGTCCTCGTCCACGGCGTGCAGGGAGACGTGCATGGGACTGAGGCGCTGCTCGACGATGCGGTCGACGTCCTCGTCGGTGAGATTGGTGAGGGTGACGAAGTTGCCCGTCAGGAACGAGAGCCGGAAGTCGTCGTCGCGCACGTAGAGGGAGGGCCGCATGCCCGGTGGCAGCTGCGCCACGAAGCAGAACGAGCACGCGTTGTCGCACTCGCGCACGCCGTCGAACACCACGCCGTCGAACTCGAAGCCCCACGGCTCGTCCCAGTCCCGCTCGAGCACGGCCTCGCACTCGACGCCGCGTGTGTCGACGACGCCGACCTCGACCGTGTCACCGTCCGCGACCCACAGCCAGTCGATGACGTCGCGCAGGGGCTCGCCGTCGGCGGTGACGAGCACGTCTCCGACGGAGAGGCCCGCAAGGGCCGCGGGACCCTCGGGCTCGATGGAGGCGATGCGTCCTCCGGGGCCTGCGGGCGGCGCCTCAGTCGGATACGTCATCCGAAATCGCCTCGATCGCAGCGACCACGCCGGCCATCTGCTCGTCCGGGGTCGACGCGCCCGCGGTCACTCCGACGGTGTGGACGCCCTGGAACCACGCGGGGTCCAGCTCGTCGGCCGTCTCGACCAGGTGCACCCGCTCGTTCACGGCGCGGCAGATCTCCGCGAGGCGCGAGGTGTTGCCCGAGTTGTGCCCGCCCACGACCACCATCGCGTCGACCGAGCGTGCGAGCTCCTCGGCGCTGCGCTGGTTCTTGCCGGTGGCCGAGCAGATCGTGTTGTGGACCTTGAGTTCGCTGACGCGCGGGAGCAGCGCCGCGACGACCTCGTTGAGGCGCTCGAGGGACTGCGTCGTCTGGACGACGATGCCGACGCGCTTCGAAGGCAGGCGCTCGGGGATGTCGGAGACCTCTTCGACGACGAGCGCGTCCCCGCCGGTGTGCGCGACGATCCCCTCGACCTCGGGATGGTCGGCCTCCCCCACGATGACGACGGTGTAGCCGTCCGCCTTCAGCTTCGCGGCCGCCTGCTGGGCGCTCGAGACGAACGGGCAGGTGGCGTCGACGANNTCGAGGCAGCCGGCGACCGCCACGCCTCGTGCGCGCAGCGCCTCGACGGCCTGCGGGTTGTGGATCAGGGGGCCCAGCGTGTGGACCGTGCGCCCGGTGGCCGCCGCCTCGGCGGCGAGCTTGAGCGCGCGCTCGACGCCGTAGCAGATCCCCGCGTGCCGTGCGACCGTCACCTTCACGACGTGGCCACCTCTCGAGCGTGTGCGACCTCTTCGCCGATCCGTCGCATGATCTCCGTCGTCATCGCTCCAACGCGCTCCTTGCGTCCGCCCTCGAACCCCGCGGGGTCTATCGCCTTCCCGAAGGAGATGACCACCTTCGGGAAGTGGATCCAGGGCGTGCCCGGGGGCTTGATGCGGTCGGTCCCCGTGATGCCCACGGGCACGATCGGCACCTCGTTGCGCATCGCGAGGAACGCCGCGCCGCCCTGGGCCTCCGCGTTCCCTTCGAAGTTGCGCGTGCCTTCCGGGAAGATACCCACCGGATCGCCCGCCTTGAGGTAGTCGCTCGCTGTGGCCAGCGCGGCACGGTCGGACGCGCCGCGGTTGACGGGGAACGCCCAGAAGTGGTCGAGGCCCCAGCCGAGCACGTCGTTGTGCCACAACTCGCTCTTCGCCATGAAGTGCACGGGCCGCGGCGAGCGGCACCACAGCAGGACCGGGTCGCCGTAGGAGATGTGGTTGCCGGCGAGGATGACGCCGCCGGTCGCGGGCAGGTTCTCCCGCCCCACCACCTCCGTGCGGAAGAGCGCCGACAGGAACACGCCGAGCGTGCCCCGCACCAGATGTGCGACCCAGAAGGAACGCGGCGGGTGCGGGACGCGGCTCACCTGCGCGCCTCCACGAGGCCGATGATCGCGTCCACGACCTCGTCGATGGTCATGCCGGTGGTGTCGATGGCGAAGGCGTCCTCCGCGCACGTCAGCGGCGAGGCCTCGCGCGTCGAGTCGTAGAGGTCGCGGGACTCCAGGCGCGCCTGGACGTCGGACTGCGCCATCGGGACGCCGCGATCGATCATGTCGATNNCGGGAAGACGACGGTGCCGATGTCGCGCCCCTCGAGGACCGTGTGCGGGCACTCGGTGGCGATGCGGCGCTGCTGCTCCACCATCGCTTCCCTGACCCCGGCGACCGCCGAGACGGGGCTGACGGCGGAGTCGGCCTCCGGGGTGCGGATCTCGCGCGTGACGTCGCGCCCGTCGACGAACACCTTGGTCGGCAGCGGCGAGCCCGACTCGTGCTCGAAGGAGACGGCCACGCGGTGCGCGAGCGCGGTGAGGGCGTCGGCGTCGGAGAGGTGTACCCCCTCCTCGAGGGCCTCGACCGCCAGGGCGCGGTACATGGCGCCCGTGTCGAGGTAGGCCATCCCCAAGCGGAATGCGAGCAGCTTGGCGACGGTGGACTTGCCGGAGGCCGCGGGGCCGTCGATGGCAACGATCATTCGCGAGCTCCTTCGAGGGGTGTGCGCCGACTCCGTTGAGAAGGGTATCAGACGCCGAGCGGGACCAGCCGGAAGGCCCCTAGCGGGCCGTCAGCGAAGCCAGGTCGCGCGCGAAGTCGGGGTACGAGACGTCGACGACCTCCCAGTCCTCGATCTCCACAGGGCCGTCCGCCTGGAGCGCGGCGACGGCCCAGGCCATGGCGAGACGGTGATCGCCCAGGCTGGAGAGCCGAGCGCCGTGCAGGTGCGCGGGCCCTTCGACCTCGAGCCAGTCGTCGCCCGTGCGGACCGTCGCGCCCAGCGCGGTGAGCCCGTCGGCGATCGCGCTCAGGCGGTCGGTCTCCTTCACGCGAAGCTCGGACACGCCTTCGAAGCGGGTGATGCCGTCAGCGGCACAGGCCACGACGGCCAGCAGCGGCACCTCGTCGACGAGCGAGGGGACCTCTTCCGCGTGGACGACGGTGCCGTGGAGTCCGGGCGCATAGCTGATCTCCACCACGCCGGTGGGCTCGGCCCCGGTCGCGCCCTCCAGCACGGTCTCCGTGCGCGCGCCCATGCGCTCGAGCACGCGCAGGAAGCCCGTGCGCGTCGGATTGAGCGCGACGTCTCGCAGCAGCACCTCGCTGCCGGGAACGATGACCGCGGCTCCCGCGAGGAACGCGGCCGACGACGGGTCGGCCGGAACGGTGACGTCGCGCGCGGCGAGCTCCTCGGGACCGTCGACCCAGCAGGAGTGCGTCGCGTGGTCGCACCCCACGCCGACGCCGAAGGCGGGCAGGAGCCGCTCGGTGTGGTCGCGGCTCGGCGCGGGCTCGATCACGGTCGTCACGCCCTCCGCTCCCAGGCCGGCGAGCAGGATCGCAGTCTTGACCTGGGCGCTCGCGACCGGCGACTCGTAGCGCAGGGCGCGCAGGACCCCGCCCTCGATGGTCACGGGCAGGTGCCCGTCGGTGGTAGTGAAGCCCGCTCCCATCAAAGTCAGCGGCTCGGTGACGCGACGCATCGGGCGCGTGCGCAGCGACGCGTCGCCGTCGAGCGTGACGGTCACGGGCCATGGCGCGAGGACGCCCATCAGCAGCCTGCAGGTGGTGCCGCTGTTGCCGCAGTCGATGACGGAGGCCGGCTGGTGCGGGCCCTCGACCCCCCATCCGGTGACGGTGATGTCCAGGCCGTGGCCTCGCGGCCGTGCGACCTCCACCTCGGCGCCCAGGGCCGTGACGGCGGCGAGCGTGGAGCGGACGTCGGCCGAATCGAGCACGCCGGTCAGCCGGCTGGTGCCCTCCGCCATCGCGGCGAAGAGGACAGCGCGGTGCGAGATCGACTTGTCGCCCGGCACGCGGATCGTGCCGGTGAGCGGGCCCGACGCCGGGAGCGCCGTGAAGATCATGCCTGCGCCTCCGCGTCGAGTGGGCTTAGCGTGACGTCGAACCCGTCGTCGCGCAGCCCGCTCACGAGCGCGTCGACGTCGCCCTCGTCGGTGAGGACGAGACGCAGGAGCGCGGTATCTTCGGTGACGTGGTCGATCTCGATGTCCTCGACGTTGCATCCCGCGCGCGCCGCCGCCTGCGTGATCGCGCCCACGGCACCGGGACGGTCGCTCATCGCCACCGTCAGCTCACGCAGCTGCGCGGACGCCGGCACCCACTGGGCGGGCAGCGCGCGCCTGACCTGCGCCGCGCGGTCGAGCCACGCGCAAAGGCCCGGGCGGTCGCCCGACTCGAGCAGCCGGGAGAAGCCGTCCAGCTGGGACGAGAGGTCACCGAGGGCGGTGATCACGGCGTCGCGGTTGTCGAGGCAGATGCCGGCCCACAGGTCGGGCGAGCCCGCGGCGATGCGTGTCATGTCCTTGAACCCGCCCGCGGCGAGGCGCAGGACGTTCTCGCCGTCCCCCGCACGCTCCGCGGCCAGGTTGGTCAGCGCGGAGGCCGCGACGTGCGGCGCGTGGCTGATCGCCGCGACTGCCCGGTCGTGCGCGTCCGGCGCGATGGCGATGGCGCGCGCGCCGATGGAGGTCACGAGCTGGTGCAGGCGGCTGTAGGCGTCGGCGGGCGTGGCGTCGGAAGTGCACAGGACGTAGTAGGCGCCGCGGAAGAGCTCCGGGTCGGCGGCGTCGATGCCGCTGCGTTCGGACCCGGCCATCGGGTGCCCGCCGATGAACGTGGCGCCATGTCCGAGCAGCCGGTGCGCATCGGCGGTGATGCCCGCCTTCGTGGAGGCGACGT
The DNA here is from genome assembly GCA_003133285.1 of Coriobacteriia bacterium. Classification (GTDB taxonomy): domain Bacteria; phylum Actinomycetota; class Coriobacteriia; order Anaerosomatales; family PALSA-660; genus PALSA-660. The sequence continues at coordinate 3,391 of PKWR01000065.1, read as the reverse complement.
CGGTGACCACTCCCGCGTAGCCGAGCTTGCCCAGCCGGGCGAGCCACTCCCCCGCGGCGGCGACCGGAGTCGCCAGCACGACGAGCTCCGCGGCGAGCAGCGCCGCGTCGGCCTCCGCCGGCCCGAACGCCTCATGGACGATGCCGCGGTCGCGGGCGATCTGGCGCGTGCGCTCGTCCGCGTCGATGCCGACCACACGCGGAGGCTCGGGCAGCGCACGCAGCGCGGCCGCCAGCGAACCGCCCATCAGCCCGACGCCTATGACGACGACGGTGTCGAACGGGCGGGTCACCGCCGCTTCCCCTCGAACTCCACGAGCGGCGTCAGCGAGGCGGACAGCTTCTCGAACGACGGGATGTCGAGCGACTGCGGGCCGTCGCACAGCGCGTGCTCCGGGTCCGGGTGCACTTCGATGATCAGGCCGTCGGCGCCCGCGAACACCGCGGCGCGCGACATCGGCGCGATCAGATCGCGGCGACCGGTGGCGTGCGACGGGTCGACGATCACCGGCAGGTGCGTGAGCACCTTGAACGCCGCCACGGCGGCGAGGTCGAGCGTGTTGCGCGTGTAGGTCTCGAAGGTACGGATGCCGCGCTCGCACAGGATGACGTCGCGGTTGCCGCCCTTGAGGATGTACTCCGCGCTCGAGAGGACCTCCTCGATCGTGGCGGAGAGCCCGCGCTTGAGCAGCACCGGCTTCCTCATGCGCCCGAGCTCCTCGAGCATCATGAAGTTCTGCATGTTGCGCGCGCCGACCTGCAGCACGTCGGCCCACTCGGCCACGGTCTCGGCGTCGCGGACGTCGAGCACCTCGGTGACCACCGGCAGGCCCGACGCGTCGCCGGCCTCGCGCAGGAGCTTCAGGCCGTCGAGGCCCATGCCCTGGAAGGCGTACGGGCTCGAGCGCGGCTTGTAGGCGCCGCCGCGCAGCATCGTCGCGCCGGCGGCCTTCACGGCCTTGGCGACGGTGAGCATCTGCTCCTCGGACTCCACGGAGCACGGCCCCGCGATGACGGCGAACGTACCGCCGCCCACGGCCGCGGGGCCGACCTTGACCACCGTGTCCTCGGACTGGAACTCCCGGCCGGCCAGCTTGTAGGGCTTCAGGACGCGGATGACCTCGGAGACTCCGGGGAAGCCCTCCATGTCCAGGGTGTAGATGAGCTCGCGCTCGCCGATCACGCCGATGACGGTCTTGACCTCGCCCTGCGACAGGTGGGTCTCCGCACCGGAGGCGTGCAGGTGGTCGACGACGTGCTGGATCTCTTCAGGGGACGCGTGGTCCCTCATCACGATGAGCATGGTTGCGGCCTCTTCCTCATCCGTCGTTGTCAGCGGTCGTTGTCGTGCGTGCCGGGAACACCCTCCCCCCGCATCCGGACCGCGCGGCGGGGGTTCAGATACTGCCCAGCCGCTTCACGATCCGTTCCAGTGCGGACTCGACCGCCCGCATGTCGTCAGGGGTCCCCATGCTCATCCGAAGGGCGGGTGTGTTCCCGAAGTCCCGCACGATGATGCCCTCCTGGAGGAGCGCCTCGAACACTTCGACCGGTCGCTCCGTCTTCATCCAGACGAAGTTGGCCTGGGACGGCACGTAGCCGATACCCAACCGGTCGAAGCACGAATAGAGGTAGGTCTTCTGCTCACGGTTCTCGTGCTTGCGACGGACGATCTCCTGTTGGACGGCGAGCGAGGCGATCGCGCCCGCTTGGCCGACCGAGTTGACGTTGAAGGGCTCGCGGACCTTGTCGATGGCCGCGCGCAGCGGCTCGGGCAGGAAGCCGTAGCCGACGCGCTGCCCCGCGAGCGAGTATATCTTGGAGAAGGTGCGCAGGACCGCCAGCGGGCGCTCGCCGTCGAAGTAGGCCAGACCGTCGGGATAGCAGGCGTCGTCGGCGAACTCGAAGTAGGCCTCGTCGATGACGACGAGCACGTGCGCGGGCACCGCCGCGAGGAAGGACTGGAACTCGGACCGCGTGTAGATGGTCCCGGTCGGGTTGTTGGGGTTGCACAGCACGACCATGCGGGTCGCCGGCGTGATCGCGGCGAGCATCGCCGGAAGGTCGTGGCGCAGGTCCGAGGTCAGCGGGACCGCCACCGGCTTCGCGCCGTACATGCGCGCCACGGTCGGGTAGACGACGAAGCTGGGCCAGGCGTGGACGACCTCGTCACCCGGTCGCAGCAACGCCTGCCCCAACAGGCGAAGGAGCTCGTTGCTGCCGTTGGACACCGAGATGACCTCTTGCTCGACGTGCCAGTGCATGCCGAGGCGCTTGCGAAGCTCGGTGCACGCGCCGTCCGGGTAGCGGTTGAGCTCGGAGAGGGCGGCCGTCATCGCCTCGACAGCGGCGGGCACGGGGCCGAGCGGGTACTCGTTGCTGGAGAGCTTGAGGACGTCGTCGCGGCCGCTGCGCTCGCGGACCTGCTCGGGACGGAGACCGGGCGCGTACGGCGTCATACCCTGCAGTTCAGGTCGTATGAACGCGTCCCAGTCCATGTGTCTCCTTCCGCCTGCGGCGTTCGCCCCGCTGGTACGAGGAGCGCGCGTCAGGTGTGGGTGTTGATTGTGTCGCGACAGTCGGCCGAAGGCAAGCGCATAGGCGTCACTTCGACCGCCGCGTCCGCGCCACTCGCGCGTCCGCGCGCCCGCAGGTAGAGCCGTCCGGCGAGGAACCCCAGGCCCACTCCGACCGCGGCCCACACGTCGGGCTCCGCGAACTTGAGGGGCGACAGGCTCACCACCTGCACCGCGCCGAACGTCAACGGGGCGAGCAGAGAGGCCAGGACCATCGGAAGCGCCAGCGGCGCCTTGATGAACTGCAGCACCGCCATCGCCGACGCCGCGCCCAGGTACAGCAGGTAGAACGTGAACAGCATGTCGCGGAAGCGCCGAGCCGGCTCCGCGCGGACGAGCAGCGCCGCGGCCACGCCGAACGCCGCCAGCTGGACGCCCGCGTTGACCGCGGCGTAGCCGACCAAGCCGAGCGGGGATCCCGTGGCGGCGAGCACGGCGAGCATCACGGGCAGGATCCCGAAGGCCGCTGCCATGAACGCGACCGCGAACCAGATCGCGGCGTCGGTGTCGAAGTGCAGGCGTCTCATCACTCAGGCCTCGCACTCCCCGCACGGCTCGACCCCGAACGTGCGGAGCGTCCCCGTGCCGTCCCACAACGTGATGGTGGCGACCGAGGCGTTGGGGACCGCGAAGCGCCAGGCGGCGGACTCGGGAAGCTGCAGCCAGTGCGCCAGCAACGCCCGGACGACGCCTCCGTGTGCGACGACGGCGATGCGCGGGCCGCAGGTCTCGATGCGCTCGGCCGCGGCGTCGATGCGCGCGGCGAAGTTGTGCCAGGTCTCGCCATCGTGGAACGGCGCGGACTCCGGCGGGCCG
>PKWR01000076.1 GCA_003133285.1 Coriobacteriia bacterium | reverse complement strand
TCGGTGACCGGGTGCTCGACCTGGACGCGCGTGTTCATCTCCATGAAGTAGAACGAGCCGTCCTCATCGAGCAGGAACTCCACCGTACCCGCGTTGACGTAGTTCACGGCGCGCACGGCGAGCAGCGCGGCCTCCCCCATCACTCTCCGCTGCTCGTCGGTGAGCGCCGGCGACGGCGACTCCTCGATGAGCTTCTGGTGGCGGCGCTGCACGGAGCAGTCGCGTTCGAAGAGATGGATCGCGTTGCCGTGACTGTCCGCGAGCACCTGGAACTCGATGTGGCGCGGACGGGTCAGGTACTTCTCGAGGTAGACCGTGTCGTCACCGAACGCCACGGCGGCCTCGGCCTTGGCGGCATGCAGGCTGGACACGAGCGACTCGCGATCCACGGCCACGCGCATCCCGCGTCCGCCACCTCCCGCGGAGGCCTTGATGAGCACGGGGTAGCCCACCTGGTCGGCGAAGCGCAGCGCCTCGGCCTCCGACTCGACCGCTCCGTCGCTTCCGGGCACCGTCGGCACGCCGGCCTCGGCCATCGTCTGCTTGGCGACGGCCTTGTCGCCCATACGGTCGATGGCGTCGGGCGAGGGTCCGATGAAGGTGATGCCGCTGTCCTCGCATGCGCGCGCGAAGCCGGCATTCTCGGCGAGGAAGCCGTACCCCGGGTGGATCGCGTTGGCGCCGGTGATGAGCGCCGCCGAGATGATGTTGGGAACGTCGAGGTAGCTGCCGGACGACGGCGCGGGCCCGACGCAGATGGCCTCGTCGGCCATGCGCGTGTGCAGGCAGTCGCGGTCGACCTCGGAGAACACGGCCACCGTGCGGATGTCCATCTCGCGGCAGGCCCGGATGACGCGCAGGGCGACCTCGCCGCGGTTCGCGATGAGTATCTTGCCGAACTCGCGCACCGGGCTACTCCGCCGGCTCGTAGTAGAAGAGGACCGCGCCGTAGTCGACGGGTGAGCCGTCGACGGCCACGATCTCGCGGATCGTGCCGCTCTCCGGCATCTCGATCTCGTTCATCAGCTTCATCGCCTCGAGGATGCAGACCGGGTAGCCCATCTCCACGACGTCGCCGACGGCGACGAAGGGGTCGGAGCCGGGCGACGGGGCCGCGTAGAACGTGCCCACCATCTGCGCTTTGATCTCTTTCCACGCAGCCGGCCGCACGTCGCTCTCGAGGGGAGCCGCCGTGGGGGACGCCGCAGGAGCCGCGGCCGCATGCGCCACGCCGCTGGGCTGTGCCACGAACTGCCCGCCCTTGCGCACGGTCACGGTCACGCCGTTCTCCTCGACGATGACCTCGGTGATGTCCGACGCCTCGACAGCCTTGATGAGCTCGCGTATCTGACCTACGTCCACGGATTCGTCCTCCCTGACGGTGTCGATCTCTTCGGACAGCATGAAGACGGCCTTCTCGGCGCCTTCTCTGTGGGCGGCAAGGTAGAGGCGCGCCTCGTTCGGGAAGAGCGCGTACATGAGCACGTCTTCCTCGGTGCGCGCAAGGTCCCCGATCTCGGCCGCCACCTCGTCGTAGGTGGTGGTCACCATCGATCCGGGGCGGACGTCGAGCGGCAGCGGCTTCTCGTCGCCGAGCACCCGCTTGACGATCTCCGTGTTCATCGGGCCCGGCGCCTTGCCGTAGTAGCCCTTGACGTACTCCTTCATCTCGTTCGGGATGATGCTCCACCTCTTGCCCGTGAGCACGTTGAGAACGGCCTGGGTGCCCACGATCTGCGACAGAGGCGTGACGAGGGGCGGGTAGCCGACCTCCGCGCGAACGCGGGGGATCTCGGCGAGCAGGTCGGGAAGCCGGTCGCTCGCCTTCTGGAGCTCGAGCTGGCTGATGAGGTTGGACATCATGCCGCCCGGCACCTGGTGGGAGAAGACCTCCATCTGCAGCATGGTGGTGATGCCGCGCTTGAGCTTCTTGCGCTCGCGCACGCCCTCCCAGTACTCGGCGACGCGGAACAGCTCGTCGAGGTCCATCCCGGTGTCGTAGGGCGACTCCTTGAGCGCCGCGACGATCATCTCGACCGCCGGCTGCGAGTTCCCGAATGCCAGCGCGACGACCGCGGTGTCGACGATGTCGGCGCCCGCCTCGATGGCCTTGAGGTAGTTCATGGGCGCCATACCACCGATGTAGTGGCAATGGACGTGGATCGGAAGGCCGACCTCTTCCTTCAGCGCGCGGACCATCTTCTCGGTGCGGAACGGCGTGAGCATCCCCGCCATGTCCTTGATGCAGATGGTGTCGGCGCCGAGCTCCTTGAGGTCGTGGGCGTACTCGACGAAGGTGTCGAGGGTGTGCACGGGGCTCACGGTGTAGGAGATGGCGCCCTCGAACAGGCCGCCGCACTCCTTGATCGCCTCCGCCGACGTCTGCACGTTGCGGATGTCGTTGAGGGCGTCGAAGACGCGGAAGTTGTCGATGCCGTTGCGCTTCGAGGCGTGCACGAATCGGCGGACGATGTCGTCGGAGTAGTGCTTGTAGCCGACGAGGTTCTGGCCGCGGAGCAGCATCTGCAGCGGCGTCTTCGGGCAGTGGCGCTTGATGGTGCGCAGCCGCTCCCACGGGTTCTCGTCGAGGAAGCGCAGGGCGGCGTCGAACGTCGCACCGCCCCAGACCTCGAGGGCCCAGTAGCCCAAGCTGTCCATGCTCTCGAGGATCGGGAGCATGTCACCGATCTCCATGCGCGTCGCCCACAGTGACTGGTGAGCGTCGCGCAGGGTGGTGTCCATGATGGAGACACGTCTCATGTGCAGCCCCTGGGCGTGTGTCGAAGAGGACCGGTCCGGCACCGTCTCGAGCGTGCCGCAAAGCGCAGCCGGTGGAATGCCGGCTATGGACTCAGAAGTATAGCCGAGCGTGCGGCTATGCGGGGAGCATACGACGAGCTTCGAGCGGCGCTGGTCAGCCCCCGTCGCCGGTGACCAGCGACGCCTTGAGCACCGCCTCCTCGTACTCGGCAGCGGCATCGGAGTCGACGGTGATGCCGCATCCCGCGCCGTAGCGCGCACGTGAGGGGCTCCCCTCGATCCCTTCGAGGGTCCGGATCAGCACAGAGGAGTCCATCTCTCCCGGAACGGCGACGAGCAGCGACCCGCAGTATGTGCCGCGCGGGGTCGCCTCCAGCTCCGCCGCGATCCGAACGGCGGCGCGCTTGGGCGCGCCGGTGACGCTCCCGCAGGGGAACGTGGAGGCCAGCATCTGCGCGAAGGTCGCATCGCGCCGCAACGCCCCGCACACCCGCGAGACGAGCTGGTGGCAGTAGGGAGTGCTGACGATCTCGTAGAGCGGATCGACGTGGATACTGCCCGGCACGCACACCATGCCCAGGTCGTTGCGCTCCATGTCCACGACCATCACGTGCTCGGCACGTTCCTTCGTGTCGGAGAGCAGCCCGGCAGCGATCGCGGCGTCCTCGGATGGGACGGCGCCGCGGGGCCGCGTGCCCTTGATGGGTTCGATCTCGACGGTCCGCAGTCCATCGGGTCCCGGACCCGCACGCCGAACGCGGAGGAAGCGCTCCGGCGAGACGCTGGCGATCCATGGCACGGCACCAGGGATCCCGGTCACGAGCGCCGCCATGTCCGCGGACGCGCGGTCCGCCAGCGCAGCGAACATCACGTCGGGTGATGGCTCGGCACAGTCGCCCTCGAGACGCGCGGTGAGGTTCAGGACGTACACGTCCCCGGCCCGGATGCGCTCGCGCAGGAGTCCGACCGCTGCGCGGTAGGCGTCCGGTGACAGGTCCCATCGAACAGCGCGCAGCAGCGGTTCGGCAGGCGCCGCCGGCAAGGCCGCGCACGCCACCTCCGCTCCGTCGACGACCGTCGAGAAGCGCACGACCATGCAGTCGCCGTCGTACGCCGCAAGCACCATCGTGAGCGCGGAGTCCGCGTCGACCGCGAACTGGGCCTCGAGCGCCCGTCCGGCCCGCTCGAGCGAGACGCCCGTGAGGACTTCGATGGGCGCGGACGCCACGAGCGCCCGCCCCCCGAACCAGCCGCGGGGCGACGAAGGCGCCAAGACGAGGCGGGGTACCTGGGTGGCGGTGATGCGGGCCTCCCGCGTTGCCGGGTGCTGCCGTGACGTGACGACCCTACACGCGCGTGATGTAGTGCCCGTCGCGCGTGTCGACGCGGATCTTGTCCCCGGTGTTGATGAACATCGGCACCGGGACGATCGCGCCGGTCTCGAGCGTCGCGGGCTTGGTGCCGCCCTGGACGGTGTCGCCCTTGAAGCCGGGATCCGTCTCGGTGACCTCGAGGTCCACGAACATCGGCGCCTCGACGCCGATCATCTCGCCGCCGGCGATCTGCACTGTGGCCATGTCGTTCTCCTTGAGCCAGTTCGCGGCCTCGCCGACGAACTCGGCCGGAAGCGCGAACTGCTCGTAGGTGTCGGTCTCCATGAAGTGGAAGGAGTCGCCGTCGCTGTAGAGGTACTGCACGTTCTTCTGCTCCAGGCGCACGTCTTCGAGCTTCTCGCCGGCACGGAAGGTGATGTCCACCACGCGGCCCGACTTGAGCTCCTTGAGCTTGGTGCGCACGAACGCGCCGCCCTTGCCCGGCTTGACGTGCTGGAACTCGACGATGACCCACGTCTTGTTGTCGTAGACGATCGCCATACCGTTCTTGAACTGCTGCGTGGTGACCGCCATGGTCGCTTAGTCCCTTCTCCACACTCACGCCGCGCGCCGGTCCGGATTCCC
>PKWR01000053.1 GCA_003133285.1 Coriobacteriia bacterium | reverse complement strand
CGAGGCGCCGCGCGTCTCCGCGCGCACGACGTGTCCGACGAGGTCGTTCACGCGGACGCGGAGACGCGCGGCGCCTCGTTCAAGGGGAAGCTCTCGGTGTGGATGATGCAGCCCCTGACAGGCGTCCCGATGCTCGCGGTGCTGCTCTTCGCGATGTACGAGGTGCTCGGGGTCCTCATCGCCGGCAAGGTCGTGGGCTTCACCGAGGGCGCCATGAACGCCTACTGGGTTCCGTTCGTGCGCGGCCTGGTCGCACACCTGGGCGCCCCGAGCAGCGTGATCTACAAGTTCCTCGCCGGGGAGTTCGGCGTGCTCACGATGACGCCGACCTATCTCATCGGCGTGATCCTGCCGCTGGTGGCAGGGTTCTACCTGCTGCTCTCGCTGCTGGAGGACTCCGGCTACCTGCCCCGCATCGCGGCGCTCGCCGACCGGGCGCTGACCTCGCTCGGGCTCAACGGCCGCGCGGTCATACCGCTGATCCTGGGCTTCGGGTGCGTCACGATGGGCACGCTCACCACGCGCATCCTGGGCAGCAAGCGCGAGCGCTTCATCGCCACCGCCCTGATGGCCATCGCCGTGCCCTGTTCCGCGCAGATCGCGGTCATCGCCGCGCTCATGACGCGCGTGGCCTGGTACTACTCGATCGCCTACTTCGCGATCCTGATTGCCATCTTCGTCGCCGTCGGCACGGTGCTGCAGAAGATCACGCCGGGTGAGTCCACCGCGCTGCTCATCGACCTGCCGACGCTGCGGCTTCCGCGGCCCGGCAACGTCGCGCGCAAGTCGGGACTGAAGGTCTGGAACTTCATGAAGGAGGTCGCCGGCTTCTTCCTCATCGGCGCCCTGCTCATCTCCACGCTGCAGGTCACCGGCGCGCTCGACTGGATCCAGGTCGTCGCGCGCCCGCTGACCGTCGGGTGGCTCGGCCTTCCCCCGCAGGCGGCGACGGCTTTCGTCATGGGCTTCGTTCGCCGCGACTTCGGCGCCGCGGGGTTCTTCACGATGCACCTGAGCGACGCGCAGCTGCTGGTCGCGATGGTCACGATCACGCTCTTCGTGCCGTGCATCGCCAGCGTGATGGTCATCCTCAAGGAGCGCGGATGGCGCTTCCTCGTCGGGCTCGTGGTCGGCTCGGTGGGCCTGGCGTTCCTGCTGGGCGGCATCGTCGCCCGCGTGATCTGGCTGTTCGGAGGCCGATGATGGAGAAGCCGAACCCGGACGAGCGCTACGAGGGCATCGACCGCGGCGTGCTCGACGAGGACGTGTGGGCCGAGAAGCCGGTCAAGGACGTCTGCCCGAAGTGCGGCCTTGCGGTGGAGCCGGGGACGCTGCGCTGCCCGCGCTGCAACGCGCTGGTGATCACGGGCTGCGGCGGATCGTGCGCGTCGTGCGGTTCGCGACGGTGCGTGAAGCGCGACGAGCAGGCCTAGATCCGCGGGATCGAGCGGACCTCGGTGACCCCGGGGCCCGCCGCGACCGCCGCAGTCGCAGCAGCGTCCACCTCATGATCTGTCTCGATGACCATCAGCGCCCGGGCGCCGCGCCGCTCGCGCGACACGTCCATGCCGGCTATGTTCACGCCGTGGCGGGCGAGGACCGCGGAGACCGAGGCGATGACCCCCGGCTGGTCCCGGTGCTCGACGACGAGCACCGGCAGCTCCCCCGTGATGTTGACGTCGAAGTCGTCGATCGCGGTCAGGACGACGTCCGCGCCGCCCACGGACGAACCCTGGACGGTGACGGTGCGCCCGTCGGCGGACGACAGCTCGAGGCGCGCGGTGTTCGGATGGACCTCTCCGAGGTCGGCCTCCGAGAAGGTGACGTCCAGACCGGCCCTGCGGGCCTCCTCGTCGGCGACCCGGATCCGCACGTCGTCGGGAGCGAAGCCGAGCAGCCCTGCGACGAGCGCCAGGTCGGTGCCGTGGCCGCGTCCGGTCGAGGCGAACGACCCGTGCAGCGTGATGTGCGCGTGTGCAGGCTGCTCGCCGAAGACCGCCCGTGCCAGGCGTCCCAGGCGGACGGCGCCGGCGGTGTGCGACGAGCTCGGGCCGATCATCACCGGGCCGATGACGTCGAAGACGCTGCGGGTGTGAGCCATGGAATACTCCTCGGAATCTCCACAACGGCACGGGGGTCGCTTGGCCGTCCGAACCGTATAGTCTTCTGGTGCGTCAAATGGGGAGTGTAGCGCGACCGTGTGGTTGTGGATGGACGGTGCCGCCTATATCCTTACACGGGCGCAAGGGCGCCCCGTTCAGGCAGGCAAACGCGAAGGGACCGTACTGACTATGGCGGAGAACAACACCAACCGCATCGTGATGTATCTCTCGATCGTGGTGGTCGTACTACTCGTGGCCTTCGTGGCCGTCGTGATCGTTGTGAGTGGCGGGACGAAGACCGCGACCGTCCCGACCAGCACGGTCGCCGGCGCGGGAACCACCGCCACCAGCACCACCCAGGCCGGCATGTCGCCGTCGGCCGCGGGCTTCGATCCCGCCACGGCCACCAGGGTGCCGTCGAGCTCCGATCCCGTGAAGTTCGTGACGACCTACTACCAGTCGATCCTCGACAAGAAGTGGGAAGAGGCCTTCAAGATGCAGCCTGCGGCCAGCCAGGTCGGGCAGACCGTCGCGGCCTTCCAGCAGACGCAGGAGCAGATGTACGGCATGACGTCGTTCAAGATCTTCTCGAACAAGGTGGGAGCCACTGACGCGACCGTCGTCGTGCAGCAGGAGCTCGGCACGAACGGCACCTGGAGCGCGACCTGGACGTTCGTGAAGGACAACGGCACCTGGCTCGTCAAGGCGCGGCAGGTCGCCATGGGCGCCCCGACCGCCACCAAGTAGCCTCATCGTCCGGTCCTTTCGGGGGCGGATGCGACGGAGCCCCGACACCGCGAGGTGTCGGGGCTCCGTGCTATCGTCGGACCATGGCACACGCGACCGATACCCACCTCTCCGACGCGCTCGCGCGCACCCTCGCCCCGGGCACAGACGCGGAGGTGGCGGCGCGCTATGCCGCACTGGCGGGCACGGCGGCCGAAGCCGTGTGGGGCCTGGAGGACGAGGTCGCCTTCCTCGACATCGAGACGACCGGTTTCGATCAGAAGAACGACCGGATCATCGAGGTGGCGGTGCTCGTCGCGCGGGGACCCGAGGTGCTCGAGCGCTACAGTTCGCTGGTCGACCCCCGTCGCCCCATCCCGCGTGACACGACGCTGCTGACCGGGATCGACGACGAGACCGTTGCCGGCGCGCCGTCGATCGAGACCGTCGTTCGTGAGGTCGCCGCATTCGTCGGAGGCCGCGACATCGTCGCCCACAACTCCTCCTTCGACCGCGCGTTCCTCACGACGGCCGCGACGCAGGCGGGCCTCGTGATGCCGAACCGCTGGCTCGACTCGCTCGAGCTCGCCCGTATCGCGCTGCCCCGCCTGCGTACCCACCGGCTGCGCGACCTGGCCGACGCCTTCGGCATCGACGAGCCGTTCCACCGTGCCGTGGGCGACACCGAGGCGATGTTCCTGGTGTGGCGGATCGGCCTCGCGGGTCTGGCCGACCTGCCGCTCGAGGTTCTCTCGGCGATCGCGCACCTGTCTCCGTCGACCGAATGGACGCTGCGCGACACGCTGACCAGGATGGCCGCGCGCGGGAAGTCCGGGAACCTCGACCTCAAGACGATGCGCGGCGAGAGCACGCGGGGCCACCATCTGCCGGGCCTGGCCGACGCCGACGAGCGCGAACTGACCTGTCCCGATCCCGACACGGTGCTCGCCGAGTTCGACGCCGACGGAGCGGTCGGCCGCATGTACGCGGGCTTCGAGTCGCGCGGGGAGCAGCGCCGGATGGCCGAGGCGGTTCTCGAGGCGTTCGCACAGCGTCGGCACCTCGCGGTCGAGGCGGGCACCGGCGTCGGCAAGTCGGTCGCCTACCTGGTGCCGGCCGCCGCCTTCGCCCTGGCCAACGGGCTCGGCGTCGGCGTCGCCACGAAGACCAACACCCTGATGGACCAGTTGGTCCACGGTGAGCTCCCGAAGCTGGCCGCCGCGATGGGCGGAAAGCTCCGCTATGTCGCGCTCAAGGGCTACGAGCACTATCCCTGCCTGCGCAAGATCGACCGGCGCCTCGGGGAGGACGAGCTCGCCCCCGACGACGTGGCCGGCCTGGCCGCGCTCGTCTCGTGGGCGGCGCAGTCGTCGTGGGGCGACCTCGACTCGGTGAACCTGCACTGGACGCCGGAGTCGAGACGGCGGGCGGCCTGTTCGGTGGAGGACTGCACGCACAAACGCTGCCGTTTCTACCCGAACCTCTGCTACCTGCACGGCGTGCGCCGCCGCGCAGGCGGGGCCCACATCGTGGTCACGAACCACGCGCTGCTGTTCCGCGACCGCGCCGCCGCGGGCGGGATCCTCCCGCCTCTGCGGTACTGGATCGTCGACGAGGCGCACGCCGCGGAGTCCGAGGCCCGCAAGCAGCTGTCGGTGACGGCCGACCACCGGGCGATCGCGTCGCTGCTGGGAGCGCTGCACACCGAAGGGCGCGGCGGGTCGATCGACGCCGTGCGCGCGCGCGTGCGCTCCCGCGGGGCCGCACGCGGCAACGAGGAGCTGGTCGGGCGCGTGGAGGCGCTCGCCGCTCGCCTGCGTGGGGAGGTGACCACGGCCACGACCATCGCGGAGTCGTTCTTCGACTTCCTGAAGGACCTTCGGACCGCCGATGACGGCTACGACAGTTCGGAGCTGCGCCTCACGCTCGAGGTGCGCGACTGCACCGAATGGAGCGTCGCTTCCGGTGTCGGACATTCGCTGGGCCGCCATCTCGAGGCGATCATCGCCGCGGGCCGCGACCTGCTCACCTCGCTCGAGGAGGCGGGCGACGACTTCGTCGACGCGCGCGCCGACCTCGCGGGCGTGCTCTCCCGCCTCCGCGACCAGCTCGACGGGCTCGAGTCCGTGCTGGACGGTTCGGACGACTCGTTCGTCTACAGCGTGCGGGTCGGCAAGCGCCATGACCGGCGCGACAGCGTCGAGGCCTCGATGCTCGATGTCGGCAGCGCGCTGCTCGAGCGCTTCTACCCCGACGTCCACTCGGTGGTCTACACGTCGGCCACCATGGCGACCGGCGACGACTTCGGGCACTTCGCGCGCACCATCGG
>PKWR01000003.1 GCA_003133285.1 Coriobacteriia bacterium | reverse complement strand
AGGCGGTTGTTCCGGTTGATGACGCGGCGATACAGGTCGTTGAGGTCGGAGGTCGCGAAGCGGCCACCGTCGAGCTGCACCATCGGGCGCAGGTCCGGCGGGATGACCGGCACGGCGTCGAGGATCATCCACTCGGGACGGTTCTTCGAGCCCTTGAACGCTGCGACGACCTTGAGACGCTTGATGGCCTTCTGACGCTTCTGGCCCTTGCCGTCGCGGATGATCTCGCGCAGCTCGGTGGCCAGGTCGTCGAGGTTGACGCGCTCGAGGAGGTCCTTGACCGCCTGGGCGCCCATGCCGCCACGGAAGTAGTTGCCGTAGCGGACCTTCATCTCGCGGAACAGCGTCTCGTCGGCGATGAGGTCCTTCGGAGAGATCTTCACGAACTTGTCGAAGGCGTCCTTCAGCAGTTCGCGACGGTCCTCGTACTCTTCGTCGAGGTCGGAGAGGTCGCGCTTGGCCTCGGTCTCGATGCGCTTGATCTGGTCGGCGACGGGCACGGCCTCGTCGATGTACTCGCCCTCTTCGGGCTCCGCCTCGCCCTTGAGCACGGCGACGCGGCGATCGCGCTCGACCTCGACGGCCAGCACCTCGGCGGCCTTCTCGCCGTCCAGGTTGCCCATGTCGGTGTCGAGCTCGCCCTTGAGCATGGCGAGATCGGCCTCGCGGTCCTCGTCGTTGACCGTGGTGATGATGTAGCTGGCGAAGTACAGGACCTTCTCGAGGTCCTTCGGCGCGATATCGAGCAGGTAGCCCAGACGGCTCGGCACACCCTTGAAGTACCAGATGTGGCTGACCGGGGCCGCGAGCTCGATATGGCCCATGCGCTCACGCCGGACCTTGGCCCGGGTGACCTCGACGCCGCAGCGCTCGCAGATGATGCCCTTGAAGCGAACGCGCTTGTACTTCCCGCAGTAGCACTCCCAGTCCTTCGTCGGACCGAAGATCTTCTCGCAGAAGAGTCCGTCCTTCTCAGGCTTGAGCGTGCGGTAGTTGATCGTCTCCGGCTTCTTGACCTCGCCGCGCGACCACTGACGGATCTGCTCGGAAGAAGCCAGACCGATCCGCAGGCGATCGAAGTTGTTAACGTCTACGTCGAGCAACGTAGTCCTCCTCTATTTCGAGCCCGACCCCCGGGCGGCGGGTCTTCCCGCCGCCGGAGGCCCGGCCGAGCTTCGTGCGGGCGGTCCTTACTCAGCTGGATCCGTTTCGGGCGACTCCGCGTCGACGACCGAGAACGCGTCGTCGAGCGAGATGTCCAGGTCGTCCTCGACGAGTTCGGGGAGCTCGTCGAGAGCGCTGGAGCCCTTGTCGGCGCGGGGTCCGCCGTCACCGATGGCGCCCAGGTCGAGCCCGAGCTCCTCGGCGGTCCTGAAGATGTCCTCGTCCTCTTCCTTGAGTTCGATCTCGACTCCGGACTCGGAGATGATCTCGACGTCGAGGCAGAGGGACTGCATCTCCTTCACGAGCACCTTGAACGACTCGGGGATGCCCGGCTCGGGGATGTTCTCGCCCTTGACGATGGCCTCGTAGGCCTTCACGCGGCCGACCACGTCGTCGGACTTGATCGTGAGGATCTCCTGGAGGACGTAGGCCGCTCCGTACGCGTACAGGGCCCAGACCTCCATCTCGCCGAATCGCTGGCCACCGAACTGCGCCTTGCCGCCCAGCGGCTGCTGAGTGATGAGCGAGTAGGGGCCGGTCGAACGGGCGTGGATCTTGTCATCGACCAGGTGGAGCAGCTTGAGGATGTAGATCTGGCCGACCGTGACGTCGGCGCGGAACGGCTCACCGGTGCGGCCGTCGTACAGACGCGACTTGCCGGTGCGCTCGACGCTCGGGACCATGGCCGGCTCGACGAGCTTGCCGTAGCGGGCCTCGGCGCGAAGCATCGCGTTGCGGTCGGACGCCTCGAGCACGTCCTCGATCTCGCTCTCGCGAGCGCCGTCGAACACCGGCGTCGCGCAGTAGATGCCGCCTTCGACGACTTCCTTCTGCTTGGCGTCATCGGACCAGCCGACGAAGGCGGCCCAGCCAAGGTGCGTCTCGAGCAACTGCCCGATGTTCATGCGGGAAGGAACGCCCAGCGGGTTCAGGATGATGTCGACCGGACGGCCGTCGGCCAGGAAGGGCATGTCCTCGATCGGAAGGATCTTGGAGATGACACCCTTGTTGCCGTGGCGACCTGCCAGCTTGTCGCCCTCGTTGATCTTGCGCTTCTGCGCCACGTACACGCGCACCAGCTCGTTGACGCCGGGCGACAGGTCGTCGCCGTTGTCGCGGCTGAACTTCTGCACGGAGATGACGCGGCCCGTCTCGCCGTGCGGCACCTTGAGGCTGGTGTCGCGGACCTCGCGGGCCTTCTCGCCGAAGATCGCGCGCAGCAGCCGCTCCTCGGGCGTCAGCTCGGTCTCGCCCTTGGGCGTGACCTTGCCGACCAGGATGTCGCCGGTGACCACGTCGGCCCCGATCCTGATGATGCCGCGGTCGTCGAGGTCGGCGAGGACCTCCTCGGAGACGTTCGGGATGTCCCTGGTGATCTCCTCGGGCCCGAGCTTGGTGTCGCGGGC
>PKWR01000022.1 GCA_003133285.1 Coriobacteriia bacterium | reverse complement strand
ACATAGGAGCAACAGCGGGCGCTAGACTCAAGCAAGCGCAGTGAGCGCCGCTCATGCGCAAGACGTTCGACGTGGCCCCACGGCATTCGCTCTTGTCAGGGGGTCCTTCGTCGGACCAGGCGCCAGACGCCGACCATCGGATTCCATCCCGGCACGCGCTCCATGTACTCGCGGTAGGCATCTCCGAACTTGTCGATGTTCTCGTCGACGTCCATCGCATCCGCCTTGTGGAAGGCCAGATAGAACAGCGCGATCGAGCAGGCACCCAACGCCACCGCGGACCAGTGCTGCACGATGAGCACGAGCGCGAGGCTGAACATCGGCAGAGATGCATACTGCGGATGTCGCACGATCGCGTAGAGCCCCGTGCTAACGAGTACCGTTGTGTTTCCGTAGCTCCCGCCCTCGGCGACCCCACCTTGGCGCTTGAACTGGACAATGGGGAGTACGAGGAAGACGACCCCTATGAGCAACACCGCGATCCCGGTGAGAACGAGCCACATGACGTCGCCAGACCCGAGGACGACCCAAAGCGCGACCTGCACCACGGTCAGTACGATGCCCGTGTATGCGAAGTAGTCCATCCACCGCGGGTAGCCCATGAATACGCTTCCGACGGGTGTCGGCGGGGTTCCACGGGAAGCATCCCCACCCTGGAGGAGCCCATAACGCCGCGCCCAGAGCGGCGTCGCGGAGTCCCGCGTCACGCCGTTTCGGGTCCGGACCACACACCGTCGGCCCGGTGGCCCAACGGGCGAAGCGCCTTGTGGGACGCACGTCGAACAAGCGCTTCCAGCGGATGACGCACGGTATGAGCAACAAGGGAGTGGCGCGGTCCGTCGCTGAAGCGCCAGACGTTAGATGCAATCGGGTCTCAGACCAACCTACTCCCCGTCGAGATCGGCGGGAGATGAGCAAGCGGATGGATGCATCGCGCGGCAGCGCGGTCGCGCAGTATGAGAGGAGCGAGCCGGTGGCAGCCATCGACGACCTGAGTTCGCAGCGGTTCTACCACGGCACACGGGCTGACCTGAAACCCGGAGACCTAGTCGAGGCCGGCCGCACCTCTAACTACGGTAGGAGGAACAAGACAACCTACGTCTACCTGACCGGCACCCTGGATGCGGCCGTCTGGGGGGCGGAGCTGGCCCTCGGCGAGGGACCCGGCAGAATCTACGTGGTGGAACCGACCGGCCCGATCATGGACGATCCCAATCTGACGAATACAAGGTATCCGGGCAATCCGACGAAGTCATACCGCTCCCGGGAGCCGCTGCGGGTCACGGGCGAAGTCACAGATTGGTGGGGGCACTCCCCCGAGACGGTCCAGGCCATGAAGGACGGGATTAGGGGTCTTGAGCCAATTGACGACTGAGTTACTCGCCGCGTCTGCACCTCCTGGCAACCTCGCCTGCCAACTGCGGTGAGTTCGGCTGGTCCATCTGACAAGCGCTTCGAGCCAACGCCGCGAGCTAGAGTGGTCCCAATGCGCGAGAGCGCGGCTCAAGCGCACCACGTCGGATGGACCCGGGGTGCGCTTTGACGCCTGCCCCTCACGGCGTTTCGTTGTCCAGGGCGTCTCAGCTCACGGCCTTCTTCACCAACGCGCTGATCTTCGCTTCTTCCGTGGCGGTCAACTCCGTCACCGCGAAGGCGACCGGCCACATGTGACCGTCGTCGAGGTTCGCGTCATGCTGGAAGCCGAAGGTCGCGTACCTCGTCTTGAACTTCTGCGCGCTCTGGAAGAAGCAGACGACCTTGCCGTCCTTGGTATACGCGGGCATCCCGTACCAGAGTCTCGGCGAGAGGGCTGGCGCGTCGGCCCTGATGATCGCATGGAGCCGCTCGCCGATGGCGCGATCCGATCCCGACATCGAAGCGATGCTCGCAAGCACCTCGGCCTCGCCGTCGGCCTTGTCCGCGCGCGGCGCGCGGCGCGCGGTCGCCTTCTTCGCGACGTCCTTGGCTTTGTCGTCTGCGCCTTCGCTCATCGTCGTGCTCCGTTCGTTCGACGGCCAGGGAGTCGTAGATTCCCTGTGGTGAGAGCCCCAAGACGGAACCATCGATGCGGAGAGGAAGTCGCTGGATCGACGGCGCGGCCATCCACGAGGAGTATCGAGCCGACGCCGTTCGCTACACTCGTCCCAGCGCGCGTGAGCGCCGCGCCTGACCTGTCACTGCGATAGGACAGCAGACACTTGCCAAGGAGCTGAGCAGGCGGACTCCCGGGTGCTGACCACCGGGTGACGGAGGCGGAAGATGGATCGCGAACCTGACTGGACGATGAGCGAAGACGACCGCCGCCTTGTCGGGCTCTGGGCTGCCGATTGCGCCGAGCGGGTGCTGCCGCTGTTCGAGGCGAAGGCTCCCTCTGACACCCGTCCGCACGAGGCGATCGAGGGCATCCGGGCCTTCGCGCGCGGGGAAAAGCGGACTGCGCGACTACGCTCGCTTGTCTGGGCAGCCTATGCAGCCGCGCGCGAGGTCGGTGATCCGGTCGCCGCAGCCGCCGCTCGCGCTGCGGGCCTCGCAGGGGCCATGGCCTACATGCACGCAGCGGTGACCCCTGACCAGACGAAACACGCCCTCGGGCCTGCGGCCTATGCGGCGCGGGCCCTCGAGCTCGCGGCTGCCGGCGATCCCCGCGTCGGTGACGAAGAGATCCGATGGGCGATCGAGCACGACTCGCCGGAGGTTCGCGAGGTCGCGCAGCGGATGCCGGTTCGCGGCTCGGGTCGCGGTCGGCTGGACGCGCTCATGTGCGAGCTCCACACAGGTCTTCGCCGCTGACCAGCGGAATCCCCTAGGACTTCGCCTTCTTCGAGGGCTTCGACGTGCGAGAACTGTTGAGGTCGACCGCTTCGCGAACGAGCGCCTTGAAGGCGGCCTCGTCAACCACTTCTCCTTCGTGGATGTCGCACGCGCGGCGTACGTTCCCGTCGAGACTCGAGTTGAAGAGACGGGCCGGATCCTCCAGAGACGCGCCCTTGGCGAAGGTGAGCTTCACGACATCCTTGTAGGATTCGCCGGTGCAGATGATCCCGTCGTGCGACCAGACCGGAGTGCGCCCCCACTTCCACTCCTCGACGGCGTCCGGGTCTGCTTCCTTGATGAGCCTGCGCATCCTGCTGAGGGTTTCCCCGCGCCAGTCCCCGAGTTCGGCGATCCTGTTCGAGATGAGCTCCGATGCCGACTGGCCCTGGCTCGCGTCCGGCTCTTTCACGTCCTCATCCTTCTTCATGTTCTCGTCCTGGGAGTTCCAGACTCATCCTCGCCCATACCCACGGTGGGCGGCCAGCAATCTCATCCCACGGCCGCCAGGGCGAACAAGCGCATCGAGGCGGACGGCACGGGGTAGACTGCGGCAGAGTGGCGGGTGGGCGCCGCTCTGCCGCACGACGTTCGGCACACCACTGGGGGCCGGAGTGACTTGCATCGAGCGTGGAGTCGTTGGCCGGCAATGTCGAAGACCGGAAGACAGCAGTGCTGTTGGGGCCCTCCGGGGCCGGGAAGTCGACGCTCAACAACGCCCTTCTCGGCAAGGAGCGCCAGGAGACCGGCGAAGTCCGCATGAGCGACCATCGGGGGCGGCGCACAACGGTCGTCCGCGAGCTGGTCCAGTTGCCCGGTGGGGGCATCCTCCTCGACACGCCGGGGCTGCGCGCGCTCGCATTGACCGGTTCGGAAGTGGAAGGGCATCCGGAAGGCAGCCAAAGAACTCCAGAAGCACACCGGCAAGTCCTGACTGACGCGCTGCGACGGTGGCACTAGGGGCGCCGAGGCTTTGGTGGCGGGTAGACATACCGGGCGATCGTGGCCGACAGCCAGCCCAGAACCCAACCGGCGAAGACCAGAACCACAGTGTGTCCGGTGTCCTTGGGATGCATTGCGCCAATCGCGAAGATGACCGCCCAGACGACGAAACACCCGATGCTGTATGCCGTGT
The DNA here is from genome assembly GCA_003133285.1 of Coriobacteriia bacterium. GTDB lineage: Bacteria > Actinomycetota > Coriobacteriia > Anaerosomatales > PALSA-660 > PALSA-660. Next base: position 1,958 of record PKWR01000022.1, on the reverse strand, counting down.
ACGTGTTCAGTCGACGTTGCATGTCTTGCTCATCCCACCTTCATCGAACCGGCTCACGGATCTGCGCGAACCTACCTGTGTGTACCTTGGTCTACCCACACGAATCTACTCGCTTCTCCCTGCGCATTCTTGGAACGCCGCAGCCCGCCTGCCAAGCGAATCGGGTGACTCGCAGACGGTTGTCGTACTCTGGCAGCATGAGCCTCGCAGCTCATTCGATGGACGCTGGGCAAGAGGCAGTGAACGCCTGATCTCACGGGGGTGAGTGGGGGATGCCGAAGCGAACGACGCATCTGGTGGGCCTCGTCGTGGGGGCGGTAGTTGCCTCGGTGGTGGCCGGTCCTCTCGGCTTCTTCGTGTTCTGCGGACTCGTGTTCTTGGCGTTGTTGATCGGACGGCCGAAGTCGTCCGAGTAGGGCCCGTTGCCTGGCAAGCGCTCGACGTTGGGCGGACTCTCTGGGGGAAAGATCATGAGTACGGATGCGCGGATCCCCGCGACGATCCAGGCGGAATTCGTCGACCGTACGGTCTACGTGGGCGCCGAGATCGGCTACTACCGCCTGGAACTGGGCGGGGTCGTGTCGTTCGTCGGCAGGCTGGACGAGGCGCGCCTCGGACGCGCGGTGCGACTCCTGCTCGACGCGGAGCCCGTACTCGGTTGCCGCTTCGTGGCTGACGTCGTCCCTCCGGTATTCCAACGGCTCGACACGCTCGACACCGCGCAGCTGTTGGAGGTGCGCGATAGCGAGGACCCGGCGGCAGACGCAGCGGCATTCATTGCAGAACCGTTCGACCGGGAAGTCGATCCGCAAGTGCGGGCGATGCTCCTCCACGGACCTGCATCCGGGAAGCGGCACAACGACAGAGGAGGGGTTCCGTTGAGACTTGCAGACAAGGTCGCAGTGATCACCGGTGCGGGTTCCGGTATGGGGCGCGCAATGGCCAACCTGTTCGCTGCAGAGGGAGCCAAGGTGCTCGCGGCTGACTGGCACGCCGGCTCGCTCGGGGAAGTCGTAGCCGAGGTCCGCGCGGCCGGTGGTGAGATCACCGGGGTGCAGGGCAATGTCGCCAACCAAGAGGACTGCGAGCATCTGATCGAAGCGGCAGTCGCCACCTATGGCGGGCTCGACATCCTGTGCAACAACGCCGGAGTTATGGACCAGTTCCAAGGCGTTGCCGAACTTGACGACGAGGTATGGGATCGGGTCATGTCGATCAACCTGGACGGGCCGATGTACCTGACCCGCAAGGCCGTCCCCATCATGATCGCGCGCGGTGGTGGTTCGATCGTCAACACCGCGTCTGCTGCGGCCATGGGCGGTGGCGCGGCCGGGGCTGCCTACACCGTGTCCAAGCACGGGCTCGTGGGCCTCACGCGCTCCACTTCTTGGCGCTATGCGCTTGATGGCATCCGCTGCAACGCCATGGCGTGCGGTGCCGTCGAGACGAACATCCAGCAGAGCATCGACAGCAGTCACATCGACGCAGCGGGAGCCGCTCGATACCAGCAGTATCAGGCGCTCATCCCCGCGTTCCTCAAGCCGCTCGACATAGCCGAACTCGCGTTGTTCCTGGCGTCAGATGAGGCCAAGCACATCAACGGCGCGATCGTGCCGATCGACGGCGGATGGGCCTCGGCCTAGTGCGGTGGCGTCCGAGGATCGGCGTGAGCATCCTCGTGGCCATCCTCGCTGCGTCGTGCGGAGTGGCCGCATGGCTCACGGGCATCGGGCTGGTCTTCGTGTTCGCTGAGGGCCGGACTCACGTCAATCCCGCTCCGGTCTGGTCGCTTTGGCTGATCGCCGGCGTTCTCTTGTGCGCGGTCGTTCTCATGGTCTTCGGTGTTGCCACACTGCTGGCCGGTGTCTGGCGCGCCGTGTCTGCAAGCCGGTCGCATGCGCGGGAGTAGTGGGCGGTCGCGACGTATCGAACAAGTGCATCGTTGGTGTCACTGTGCC
>PKWR01000107.1 GCA_003133285.1 Coriobacteriia bacterium | reverse complement strand
GCGGCGCGCTTGACGGCCCTCGGCGTCGCAGGTGCGATCGCGGAAGGCGCGGCACTGGCCTGGGAGCACGGGGCGGGAGGAGCCGTACCCGAGCCCGAGGGTTTCGCCCAGGAACGCACCTACCGCTACGGCGATACCGCGATCACGTTGCTGCGGTACTTCGGAGAGGGGAGGGTCGAATGAAGCGCGCACTCTGTCCGGGCACCTTCGACCCGATGACCAGCGGGCATCTCGACATCATCGAGCGCGCCGCCTGCATATTCGACGAGGTCGTGGTCGCCGTGGCCGCATCGCCCGACAAGGGCGGAGGACCGCTGTTCAGCATCGAGGACAGGGTCGACATGGCCACGCAGGCGACCGCCCACATCGCCAATGTGACCGTGCGTCCATTCGATTCGCTTCTGGTAGACTTGGCCCGAGAGGTCCACGCTACGGTCATCGTGAAGGGGCTGCGGGCTGTCACGGACTTCGAGCGTGAGTTCCAGATGGCGCAGTTGAACTACCGGCTGGACGACGCGGTCGAGACTCTGTTCATCGTCTCGATTCCGGAGTACATGTATCTGAGTTCTTCAGCGGTCAAGCAGATCGCAGGGCACGGGGGATCGGTCTCCGGACTCGTCCCGGCCCACGTGAACGAGCGACTGATCGAACGTCTCGGAAAGAGACGGTAGGAGAGGACCGATACGATGGATGTCATGGCCCTGATCGACCGCATCGAAGAATCGATGGACTCGGGCCGCTCCGTGCCTCTCATGCGCGGACGTCTCGTGGACATCGAGAAGGTCTACGAGATCATCGACGAGATCCGCGGCAACTTCCCCGACGAGCTCAAGCAGGCGCGCTGGATCGTCAAGGAGCGCCAGGAGATGCTCGAGGAAGCCGAGAAGGAAGCGAACCGCATCCTGGAGGAGGCGCGCGATCGCGCCGAGTCCATGGCTTCCGAGCAGGAGGTCGTTCGCCGCGCCGCCGAGCAGGCCGCATCGATCCTCGATGACGCCCGCCAGCAGGAGCGCGAGATCCGCCTGGGCGCCGAGGACTACGCAGACGAGATGCTCGCCAACCTCGAGGTCAACCTCGGCAAGCTGCTCACCGCCGTCCAGCGTGGCCGCGACCGCCTCCAGGGCAAGGTCAACCAGCGCCAGTAGGCGCGAGGAGGCGTCATGTCGTACCGCACTTCCGTCCGAGGGCTTTTCGACGCCCTCGCGTCGTCGCGCACCGTGACGGGCGAGATCGAGGCGGCAGACGTGGACCTCGGCGGCCAGGTGTTCCACTTCGAGGGGCCGATCTCGTTCGAGGTCACCCTCACGAACGCCGGCACGGGCATCGTCGCCCAGGGCACCGCGACCGCGAACGTCGTGACACCGTGCTCCCGCTGCCTGTGCGACGCGCGTCTCACCGTGGAGGCCGAGATCGACGGCTTCTATGTGCTCCCGGGACACGATGCGGACCTCCCCGAGGAGCAGGAGGCGGAGCTCATCGCCGAGGACCACAGCATCGACCTGGAGCCTGCCATTCTCGCGGACGTGGTCGTCGAGTTGCCCTTCGCGCCACTCCATGACGAGGCCTGCAAGGGTATCTGCCCCGTGTGCGGGAAGGACCGGAATCTCGAGCCGTGCGCGTGCGGCCAAGAGGCTCCGGCCTCGCCGTTCGCCGCCCTCCAGGGTCTGAAGATGGAAGAGGACGACGAGGCGTAGCCGCATGCGGCACGCGTGTGCTAGTATTCGTCGCTGTGTCCCGCGCACGCGTGTGCCGGTGCGGGCGTATCGTGATGAAGGAACCGCACGGATCCACGGCCCTGTGCGCGGGGGCCGTGTCCGTCGAAGAAGCAGGAGTGAGGAACGACATGCCTGTCCCGAAGCGAAAGACCAGCCGGACCGCGCGTGACACCCGCCGGGCGCACGACCGCCTGACGGCCCCCGCGCAGTCGCTCTGCCCGCAGTGCCACCAGCCCAAGCTCCCGCACACGGTCTGCCCGTCGTGCGGAACGTACAAGGGCAAGGAGGTCGTCCAGACCGACTAGGCCATGGACGATCGCGCGATATGATGACGACACCCGCTGCCCGCGCAGCGGGTGTCGTCGCATAGAGGGCGTACCATGCGGGTAGGCAAGAGTGGACCGGCGGTCGTCGAGGGGTGGCGCTTATACGGTGGGTCTCGATTCGCTGCTCTCTCCACGATCGATCGCCGTCGTCGGTGCCGGGCGTGAGCCCGGAGGCGTCGGCCGTTCCGTCTTCGACTCGCTTCTGTCCGCACGGTTCCCGGGTCCGGTCTGGCCGGTCAACCCGCGTGCCGACGAGGTCGCCGGCCATCCCTGCTTCGCCGATATCGCCTCGCTCCCGGGCGTTCCCGACCTCGTGGTCATCGCGGTCCCTGCGCGTGTGGTCCCGCCGGTCATCGAGGCGTGCGGCGCCGCGGGCGTTCCCTCCGCCATCGTGCTGTCCGCCGGTTTCAAGGAGGCGGGCGCCGCGGGCGTCGCCCTGGAACGCGCGATCGTCAAGGAGGCGTCCGAGCACGGCCTGAGACTGCTCGGACCCAACTGCCTGGGGCTGATCGTCCCCGGACACCACCTCAACGCGTCCTTCGCGGGCGTCATGCCCAGCGAGGGCTCCATCGCCGTCATCACGCAGTCGGGGGCGCTCGGCACCGCCATCCTCGACTGGGCGCGCAGCCGCGGCGGCCTGTCGGGGTTCGTCTCGCTCGGCAACCGCGCGGACCTCTCCGAGTCGGACTTCGTCGACGCCTTCAACGCCGACCCGGCCACCCGCGTGATCGCCGGCTACCTCGAGTCGATCGTCGACGGCCCCCGGTTCGTGCGCACGGCGCGCGAGTGCGTCCGTACGACGCCGATCGTCCTGCTCAAGGCCGGTGCGTCCGAGGCTGGTGCCCGCGCGGTCTCATCCCACACGGGCAGCCTGGCCGGGTCGGACGCGGCATACGAGGCGGCGTTCGCCGCCGCCGGCGTTCTGCGCGCCCGGGACACCGAGGAGCTCTTCGGCATGTCCGAGGCGTTCGCACACCAGCCGGTCCCCTGCGGCACGGGCCTCGCCATCGTCACGAACGCCGGCGGGCCCGCGGTCATGGCGACCGACGCGTGCGCGAGGGCGGGAGTCGCCCTCGCGAGCCTCATGCCGGAGACCGTCGACGCGCTCCGAGCGGTCCTCCCGCCGGCGTCGGCCCTCTACAACCCGGTCGACCTGCTCGGCGACGCGGGGCCGGAGATGTACGCCGACGCGGTGCGCATCGTCTCGCGCGACCCCGGCGTCCACTCCGTCCTCGTCCTGCTCACGCCCCAGGCGCCGACGCTCCCCATGGAGACGGCGAACGCGGTGCTGGCCGCCGCCGAGGCGTCCAAGATCACCACACTCGCCTGCTTCATGGGCGAGATCGCCGTCGACGAGGCGCGGAGGGTCCTCACCCGTGGCGGCGTGCCGGCGTTCCGCTACCCGGAACGGGCGATCGACGCCTTGGCGGGCATGGAGCGCTATCGCACGCTGTCGGCCCGGCCGGCGGTGGAACCGCCGGCGATCGACGCGGACCGGGCGACCGTCACGGTCATCCTCAAGGAGGCGCGCGAGGCGCATCGCCCCTTCGTCCTGGAAGAGCACGCATCCGACATCGCCCGCGCGTACGGCATCCCGGTGCCCCGTGGCGCCGTCGCGGCCGACCGCGCCGCGGCCCTTGCCGCCGCCCACGACATCGGGTATCCCGTCGCCTTGAAGATCGCCAGCCCCGACATCCTGCACAAGTCCGACATCGGCGGGATCATCCTGGCCATCGAGGACGATGCGACGCTCCTCCGCGCCTGGGACACCGTCCTCGACCGCGCTCACCGGCGTATGCCCGACGCGGCGATCTGGGGGGCCATGGTCCAGCAGATGGTCCCGCCCGGCAGGGAAGTGATCGTCGGCATCGAGCGAGACCCCACGTTCGGCCCGCTCGTCATGTTCGGGCTCGGCGGCATCTATGTGGAGCTCCTGAAGGACGTGACGTTCCGTCTCGCGCCCCTGGACCACGCAGAGGCCCTTCGCATGATCGAGTCGATCCACGCGGCGGGGCTGCTGAGGGGGATGCGGGGCGCGAAGCCCGCGGACGTGGACGCCGTCGCGGACGTGCTCGTGCGCGTGTCCTTGCTCGTCATGGATTTCCCTGAGATCGTCGAGCTCGACATCAACCCGCTCGTCGTGGCGGACCGCGGCCTGGGCGCCGTCGCCGCCGACATCCGCATCGGTATCGGAGGTTCATAGGCCATGCAGACCATCATCGTGGCATCGACGCGTCGATACAGTGGGAAGACGGGCGTGTGCGTCGCGCTCATCGACGAGCTCATCCGGCGCGGTCTGGATGTCGGCTACTTCAAGCCGTACGGAGGCATGCCGACCGAGGTCGACGGAGTGGTCACCGATCGCGATGCCGCATTCATCAACGGCTGGCTGAAGCGACCCGCTCCGGTCGCCAGCGTCTGCCCGATCGTCCGGACCCGCTCCTATGTCGAGGACCTGCTCGCAGGCGACCCGGTCCCGGGCGTGGCGGAGGTGACCGCCGCGTTCGACGTCGTCTCGAAGGACCGCGACGTGGTCGTCGTCGAGGCGCCTTCGGACCTGGAGCAGGGCGCCGGCTCCGGGGTCTCGGCCACGCAGCTCCTCGCGCTCCTCGGGGGCCGCGTCCTGCTCGTCGAGACCGCCAGCGCGGCCGAGCCGCCCGACCGTGTGCTGCATGCGGCGAGCCTGCTCGGAAGCGCGCTCGCGGGCGTCATCCACAACCGCGTGGTCGACGCCGAGCGCCCGATGATCACCACGCGCGTGGTGCCGTTCCTCGCATCGCGCGGGATCACGTCGTTCGGCGTTCTGCAGCACGATCCGCTGCTGTCGTCCGTCACCGTGCGCGAGATCATCGATGAGCTCGGTGGCACCGTGCTGTGCGGCGAGGACCATCTCGACGACCTGGTCGAGTCGTTCATGGTCGGCGCCATGGGGCAGGAGAAGGCCCTCCGCTTCTTCCGCCGCAAGGCCCGCAAGGCCGTCGTCACAGGCGGCGACCGTGCCGACGTGCAGATGGCGGCGCTCGAGACGTCGACGTCCGTGTTGGTCCTGACCGGCAACCAGTCGCCGAGCCCCGCGGTCATGGGCCGCGCCTGCGACCTGGGCGTTCCGATGGTGCTCGTCGATTCCGACACACTCGGGGCGGTCGAACATCTGGACCTGCTCTTCGGCCACGTCCGGCTTCATGGCCCCGGCAAGGCTGATAGAATGCGCCAGATGTTCTCCGAGCAAGTCCCCGTCGACGCGCTGCTCGGTGCGCTCGGCGTCACGCAGCCCGCCTGACGACAGGGAGCTTCCGCCCGATGACCTCGACCTCCGTGATCACCATCGCCGTCGACGCGATGGGAGGCGACTTCGCACCCCAAGCGGTGCTGGAGGGCGTCTCCGCCGCCCTTGCCGCGGACCCCTGGCTGCGTGTGCTGCTCGTCGGCTCCGCCGACACCGTGGAGCCGTTCGCGGCCGCCAACGAGCACTGCGAGGCCGTCCCGACCACCCAGGTCATCGAGATGGGGGAGCACCCGGCTGCAGCCGTGCGCGGCAAGCCCGACTCCTCGATCGTCGTCGGCTGCCGCCTCGTCAAGCAGGGGAGGGCCGACGGGTTCTTCTCCGCCGGCAGTACCGGCGGCGCCATGGCCGCCGCCACCCTCGTGATCGGCCGCATCAAGGGCGTCCAGCGCCCCGCGATCGCGACGGTTCTTCCCACGGCGGGTGCTCCCTGCGTGCTCCTCGACGTGGGCGCCAACGCCGACTGCAAGCCCGAGCACCTCGCCCAGTTCGCCGCGATGGGAGCGGCCTACGCCACCGCGGCGCTCGGGATCCGCGCTCCCCGCGTGGGACTCCTGAACATCGGCGAAGAGCCCGGCAAGGGCTCGCAGCTCGCCCAGGACGCCTACGTGCTGCTGGAGGCCGGGTCGCCTGGTTTCGTGGGCAACGTGGAGGGCCGTGACATCCCCGCGGGCACGGTCGACGTGATCGTGACCGACGGATTCACGGGCAACGTCGTGCTCAAGCTGATGGAGGGCATGAGCAAGCACCTGCTGGGCGAGTTCAAGGCCGCGCTGATGTCCTCTCCCGTCAACAAGGTCGCTGCGGCGGTGCTGAAGCCGTCTCTGGATGCACTGCGCGACAAGCTCGATCCGGACCTGCACGGCGCCGCGCCGCTGCTCGGCGTCGACGGCCTGGCGCTGATCGGCCACGGGTCCTCGAGCCCTCGCGCCATCGCATCCGCCCTGCGCGTCGGAGCCGTGGCGGTACGGGCGGGACTCGTCGGCAGCATCGCCTCTTCTCTTGGCCGCGAGGGTGCGTAGGGCTCGTCCCTCGTGTACCATTCCTCGGACCCCGTAAACCTGCACACGATGAGAAGTGAACGAATGCCTTCTGCCGCACTGATATCGGTCGCCTCATGGCTGCCCGAGGCACGCCTGACCAACGCCGACCTCGAGCAACTGGTCGACACGTCGGACGAGTGGATCCGCAGTCGCACCGGCATCGCCGAGCGCCGCATCGCCGCCCCCGGGGACGCCACGTCCGACCTTGCCGCCCGCGCCGGCGCGATCGCCCTCGATCGCGCGGGGGTCCAGCCCGCCGACGTCGACCTCCTGATCGTGGCGACGTCGACGCCGGACATGGTCTTCCCGTCCACCGCCTGCCTCGCGCAGGCGAAGATGGGGCTCACCTGTCCCGCGTACGACCTCAACGCCGCGTGCACGGGATTCATCTACGCGATCGAGATGGCCACCGCGATGATCGAGTCCGGGCGGGCACGCACCATCATGGTGATCGGGGCCGACGTGCTGTCGAGCATCGTCGACTACACCGACCGCAGCACCTGCATCCTCTTCGGCGACGGCGCCGGTGCGGTCGTCCTGCAGGCGTCGGAGGAGCCCGGCGTCCTGAGCGTGCACCTGGGCGCCGACGGGACGGGGGCAGACCTTCTCTACGTGCCCGCCGGTGGGAGCGCCGCGCCCGTGACCCCCGAGAACCTGGCAGCGGGCGACACCTACCTGAAGATGAACGGCAACGAGGTGTTCAAGTTCGCCGTGCGCGCGATCCCCGGGGTCACCAAGCAGGCGCTCGCCGACTCGGGGCTGACCACGGACGACGTGGACTGGCTCGTGCCTCATCAGGCGAACCAGCGGATCACCGACACGGTGGCGCAGCGCCTCGGCATCGCCCACGAACGCGTCGTCTGCCGCATCGAGGACATCGGCAACACCTCGGCGGCGTCGATCCCCATCGCTCTGGACTCTCTGTACCGCGACGGACGCCTGCGCGCCGGCAACATCCTGGCGCTCGTCGGTTTCGGCGCGGGTCTGACCTACGGAGCCGCAATCGTCCGCTGGACCCGGGAGGACTGATCCATGGCTCTGCACACCCGTCTCACCACACTCCTCGGCATCGAGTACCCCATCATCCAGGGCGGCATGGCCTGGACCGCCACATGGGAGCTCGCCGCCGCGGTCAGCAATGCGGGAGGCCTCGGCATCATCGGGGCCGGCCAGATGCCGACCGACCTGCTGCGCGAGCAGATCCGTGCCGCGAAGACCGCCACGGACAGGCCGTTCGGCGTGAACCTCATGCTGTTGACGCCGCACATCGACGAGCTCGTCCAGATGGTGCTCGACGAGGGAGTCCCGGTCGTCACCACGGGCGCCGGGAACCCCGGGAAGTACATGACGGCCCTGCAGGAGAAGGGCATCAAGGTGCTCCCCATCGCGCCGTCGATCGCTCTCGCCCGCAGGCTCGAGCAGGGCGGGGCTGACGCGATCATCGGCGAGGGCATGGAGGCGGGCGGCCACATCGGCGACCTCACCACGATGGTGCTCACACCCCAGCTCGTCGACGCGGTGTCCATCCCCGTCATCGCGGCGGGCGGCATCGCGGACGGGCGCGGCATCGCGGCCGCGTTCGCACTGGGCGCCGAGGGCGTGCAGTTGGGCACCAGGTTCATGGTCGCCGAGGAGTGCACGATCCACCCGGACGTGAAGGCCAAGGTGCTCAAGGCGCGCGACCGCGACACGGTCGTCACCGGCCTGTCCACGGGACATCCCGTCCGCGTGTTGAAGAACAAGCTCTCGCGCCAGATCGAGGCGCTCGACCGCGCCAACGAGCCTGAGCAGATCGAGGCGCTCGGAGCGGGCAAGCTCGCCTTGGCGATGCGCCAGGGCGACGTCGAGATGGGCTCCCTGATGGCGGGGCAGTGCGCCGCCATGGTCCATTCGATGCAGCCGGCCGCCGTGATCATCGCCGAGCTGGTCTCCGAGGCCGAGGCAGTGTTGCGAGGCCTTCCCGCGCGGGTGGGCGCGTGAGCGCGCGCGTCGCGCTCGTCTTCCCCGGGCAGGGCTCTCAGCGCATCGGGATGCTCTCCGACCTGGCGTGTCTCGATGGCGCCGAGCGGCTGCTCGACGCGGCCGAGGCACTGAGCGGCCTGCCATTGCGCCACGTGGCCGTGGCGGGCACTCCCGAGCAACTGGCCGACACCCGCTTCGCGCAGCCGCTGCTCTATCTGACCGACTGGGCGGCGGGTGTCAAGGCGCTCGCTTCGGGCGTCACGCCCGTTGCGCTGGCGGGTCACAGCCTCGGTGAACTCGCGGCCCTCGCCGTCGCGGGTGTCTACTCGGTCGAGGCCGGCCTTGAGCTCGTCGTCGAGCGCTCGCGCCTCATGGCCGACGTCGCGGCGGAGACCCCGGGCGGCATGGTCGCCGTGCTCGGGCTCGACGCGACGTCCATCGCCGCGATCCTGGACGGCATCGAGGGCGTATGGATCGCCAACGACAACTCAGCGGGCCAGACGGTCGTCTCAGGGACTCCTGACGGCCTTGTGGCCGCCACCGGGGTGCTGAACGGCGCGGGCGCGCGGCGCATCGTCCCGCTCGCCGTCGCCGGGCCGTTCCACTCACCGCTCATGCAGCCGGCAGCGACGCGCTTCGCGGACCTGCTCCGCGCGGCGACGTTCTGCGACGCCGCGCTTCCCGTGTTCCAGAACACGTCCGCCGCGCCCGCGACCGCAGCGGAGGTCATCAGGCAGCGGCTCGCCGGGCAGATCGTGTCGCCGGTGCGCTGGACCGAGACCATGGAGGCGCTCAAGGCGGCGGACGTCACGGTGCTGCTCGAGTGCGGTCCGGGAGCGGTGCTCACCGGGCTCGCCAAGCGGGTCGAGGGCCTTTCCGCCTATGCGATCGAACAGACCGACATCGAGGACTTCCGCAGGGAGGTGGGTGCGTGATGCAGCGTCTCGAAGGCAAGACCGCCCTGGTCACCGGTGCGTCGCGCGGGATCGGCGCCGCCGTCGCTCTGCGCCTGGCGAGCGAGGGCGCGACCGTCGTCGTGAACTACTCAGGGTCCCGTGAGGCGGCGCTCGGCGTCGTGGAGGCCATCATCGCCGCCGGAGGGCGCGCGAGCGCCGTTCAGGCCGACGTGAGCGACCCGGCCGCGTGCACCGCGCTCGTCGAGGGAGTGGTCGCCGAGTACGGCGCGATCGACATCCTCGTGAACAACGCCGGCATCACGCGGGACGGGCTCATCGTCCGCATGAGCGACGAGGACTGGTCCGCCGTCCTCAACACGAACCTCACCGGCGTGTTCTCGGTCACGCGAGCAGCCGCCAAGCACATGATGAAGGCGCGCTCGGGCTCGATCATCAACATGGCGTCGGTCGTCGGGATCTCCGGGAATGCGGGCCAAGCCAACTACGCCGCCGCCAAGGCCGGCGTCATCGGGCTCACCAAGAGCGTCGCCCGCGAACTGGCCAGCCGCCGCGTGCGGTGCAACGCCGTCGCTCCCGGGTTCATCGAGACCGACATGACCGCGGCGCTCACCGATTCACAGCGCGACGGCGTCGCCGCCGCCATCGCCATGGGCCGCTTCGGCACCGCGAACGACGTCGCCGCAGCCGTGGCGTTCCTCGCCAGTGACGACTCCGCTTACATCACCGGTCAGACACTAGCCGTCGACGGAGGCATGACGTTCGCATAGACTGCGTAGGCAACCGGGCTAGGGGCCTGGTTCCGGAAGGAGAGTGTTCGACACCATGGATCACGACGAACTGTACGAGAAGGTAAAGGCCGTCATCGTCGATCAGCTCGGGGTCGAAGAGGACGACGTCAACGAGGATGCAGCATTCGTCGACGACCTCGGCGCCGATTCGCTCGACATCGTCGAGCTGGTCATGGCGCTCGAGGAGGAGTTCGGCGTCTCGATCCCCGATGAACAGGCCGAGAAGATCAAGACCGTCGGCGACGCGGTCGATTTCATCACCGAGAACGCCTAGCACCGCACCGGCACTGCCGCACGTCCCCTGGGGGCGCACGCGGCACGTGTCAGTGAACGAGCACGGCCGCGCCCGTCGCCGCCACGAGCCGCGGCGGGCGCGCCTGCGCCCGCACCAGCCGACAATCGAAGAAGGGCCGTACGCGTGGAGATGCCCTCTCTCACCATAGGCAACATCACATCCCGCCTGCCCATCATCCAGGGCGGCATGGCCGTCCGGATCTCGATGGCGCCGCTCGCGGCCGCCGTCGCCGAGGCGGGCGGCATCGGCGTCATCGCGGGGTCGGGGCTCACGGCCGACGAGCTCCGCAGCGAGATCCGCGCTGCGCGCGCCGAGACCTCCGGCGTCATCGGTGTCAACATCATGGTCGCCGTTCGCAACTTCGCCGAGCTGGCGAAGGCCGCTATCGACGAGCGGATCGACCTCGTGATCGCGGGCGCCGGCTTCTCCCGGGACGTCTTCGACTGGACGCGCGAGGCCGGGATACCGATGGTCCCGATCGTGGGCTCCGCACGGGTCGCCATCCTGTCCGAGAAGTTCGGCGCAGCCGCGGTCGTCGTCGAGGGCGGCGACGCCGGAGGTCATCTCGGCACCGACGTGCCCGTACGCCAGCTGCTCCCCGGCATCCTCGAGGCCACCTCGCTGCCCGTGATCGCCGCGGGCAACATCGTCACGGGCGGCGACATCCGCGAGCTCCTCGAGGCAGGCGCCGCCGGTGTGCAGATGGGCGCGCGCTTCGCCGCGACCGTCGAGTCATCCGCCGCGGACGCGTTCAAGCAGATGTACCTCGAGGCGACGGACGAGGACGTCGTCATCGTGAGAAGCCCCGTGGGTCTTCCGGGCAGAGCGCTCCGCAACCCGCTCACGGACCGCCTCGAGGCGGGCACCGAGCCCCGGATCGAGCGCTGCATCGTGTGCCTGAAGAAGTGCGGGAAGCAGTTCTGCATCATGGACAAACTGGTGAAGGCCCACGATGGCGACGTCGAGGACGGCCTCGTCTTCACCGGTGGCGGCGTTGCGCGCATCCACGACATACCGACCGTCAAGGCACTCATGGAGCGGCTGGTCGCCGAGTATCGCGCCGCCGGAGAGATGGGAACCGTATGAGAAGGGTCGCGGTCACCGGACTGGGCATCGTCTGCCCCGTCGGCATCGGCGTCGATGCCGCGTGGGACTCGCTGACGGCGGGACGTTCCGGCATCGGACCGATCACGTCTTTCGACACCACGGACTACACGGTCCACTTCGCCGGCTGTGTCGACGACTTCGACCCGAGCAGCGTGCTCGACGTCAAGGAGGCCCGCCGCCTCTCGCGCTTCCAGCAGTTCGCCGTCGTGGCGGCCGAGGAGGCGCTCGCTGACGCGGGACTCTCGGATGTCGACCCCGCTGAGGCGGAGCGCATCGGAGTCATCGTCGGCTCGGGCATCGGCGGTCTCGGGTTGATGGAGGAGCAGTCCCGCGTGCTCATGGAACGCGGCCCCTCGCGCGTCAGCCCGTTCCTGGTCCCCGGGATGATCATCGACGTGGCGGCCGGACTCATCTCCATCCGCCACGGCTTCAAGGGCCTCAACTACGCGCCGGTCTCGGCCTGCGCCACGGGCAACCACGCCATCGGCGAGGCGTTCGAGGCCATCCGCCGCGGCTCGGCCGACGTGATCGTAGCCGGCGGTTTCGATGCGGGCGTCACACCGCTCGGCGTCGCGGGCTTCGCCGCGGCGCGCGCCCTGTCGACGCGCAACGACGATCCGGCCGGCGCATCCCGCCCCTTCGACGCGGGCCGTGACGGCTTCGTCGTAGGGGAGGGCGGTGCCATCCTCGTGCTCGAGGACTGGGACCACGCCGTCGCCCGCGGCGCGAAGATCCGCGCCGAGGTCATCGGC
>PKWR01000135.1 GCA_003133285.1 Coriobacteriia bacterium | reverse complement strand
AGAGCGCCAAGCGCATGGTCGACCGCGCCCGCCCCATCGTGTGGGACGTGCTCGAAGAGGTCATCCGCGACCACCCCGTCATGCTGAACCGCGCACCGACCCTGCACCGCCTCGGCATCCAGGCCTTCGAGCCGGTGCTGGTCGAGGGCAAGGCCATCCGTCTGCACCCGCTGGTCTGCACCGCATTCAACGCGGACTTCGACGGTGACCAGATGGCCGTCCACCTGCCTCTGTCCACCGAGGCGCAGGCCGAGGCGCGCATCCTCATGCTGTCGGTCAACAACATCAAGTCCCCGGCGCACGGACGCCCGCTGGCCACGCCCACGCAGGACATGGTCATCGGCGTCTACTACCTGACGTCGGAGCGCGAGAACACCCCCGAGTTCCCGATCGAGGGCGAGGGCCGCTGCTTCTACAGCTTCGATGAGGCGATCCTTGCGTACGACAACCGCTCGGTGGACCTGCAGGCCCGCATCCAGGTGCGCATCGCTCACGACCTCGTCGAGGAGACCGTCGACCCGACGACCGGCAAGCTCGTGTATCGGGATCGCGTCGCCGGCGAGAGGCTGACCACCACGGTCGGGCGCGTGACGTTCAACCGCTCACTGCCTGCGGACCATGCCTTCATCAACCACGAAGTGGACAAGAAGGGCATGTCCCGGATCGTCGAGGACTGCTCGAACCGCTACTCCACGACGGAGATGGCGCGCATCCTGGACGAGATCAAGCGTCTCGGCTTCCACTACGCCACCCGCGCCGGTGTGACGGTCTCGGTCTACGACGTCAAGGTCCCGGCCCAGAAGGCCGACATCCTCGCCGCCGGCGACGAGAAGGTCGTCGGCATCGAGAAGCAGTACGACCGCGGACTCATCACCAAGGACGAGCGTCACCGTCAGATCGTCGACGTGTGGACGGCCGCCAACGAGGACGTCGGAGAGGCGATGGCCGCCAACTTCGACCGGTTCAACCCCGTCTACATGATGGCGAACTCAGGAGCACGCGGGAACATCAAGCAGATCCGTCAGTTGGCCGGCATGCGAGGCCTGATGGCGAACCCGAAGGGTGAGATCCTCGACCGCCCGATCAAGGCGAACTTCCGCGAGGGCCTCTCCGTGCTCGAGTACTTCATCTCCACGCACGGCGCCCGCAAGGGTCTTGCAGACACCGCCCTCCGTACGGCCGACTCGGGGTACCTGACCCGCCGTCTGGTCGACGTGGCCCAGGACGTCATCGTCCGCGAGGCCGACTGCGGCACCGAGGAAGGCGTCACGCTCCCGGTCCCCGATCCCAAGGGCGGGGATCGCGTCAACCACAACCTCGTGGGCCGCTGCCTGCTGAAGACCGTCGCCGATCCGAAGACCGGAGAGGTGCTGAAGGAGGCCGGCGACTACGTCCACAACGACGCCGAGCTGGAGTCGTGGCGTGAACGCGGCATCGAAGGCGTCGAGGTCCGGGCGGTCATGACCTGCCGCGCCAAGCACGGCGTCTGCCAGAAGTGCTACGGCTGGGACCTCGCTTCCAGCCGCCCCGTCGACATCGGCACCGCGGTGGGCATCATCGCCGCCCAGTCGATCGGCGAGCCTGGCACGCAGCTGACCATGCGTACCTTCCACACCGGTGGTGTCGCAGGTGAGGACATCACCCACGGCCTCCCGCGTGTCACCGAGCTCTTCGAGGCCCGTCGCCCGAAGGGCCAGGCGATCCTGGCCGAGATCAGCGGCGTGCTCGTCATCGAGGACGCGGACAAGACCCGCAAGCTCACGGTCCACGACGACAAGGGCCACGACAAGAGCTACACGGTGTCCCGTCGTGCCCGCCTGCGTCCCGGCATCGCGGACGGCGTGATCGTCGTGGCCGGCCAGCAGCTGACCGAGGGCTCCGTCAACCCGCACGACCTGCTCGAGCTGCGCGGCGAGACCGACGTGCTGACCTACATCGTCGCCGAGGTCCAGGACGTGTACGCGTCCCAGGGCGTCGACATCAACGACAAGCACATCGAGGTCATCGCCCGCCAGATGATGCGCAAGCTCTCCGTGCTCGACGCGGGTGACACCGACTTCCTTCCGGGTCAGCTCGTCGACCGCTTCGTCTTCGCGGACGAGAACGACCGTGTGCTGGCCGCAGGGCTGGAGCCCGCAAAGGCGGAGTCCGTCCTGCTGGGCATCACCAAGGCGTCGCTCGCCACCGACTCGTACCTGTCGGCGGCCTCCTTCCAGGAGACGACGCGCGTGCTCACCGACGCGGCGATCGCGGGCAAGGAAGACAACCTCCTGGGTCTGAAGGAGAACGTCATCATCGGCAAGCTGATCCCGGCTGCCACCGGCATGCGCCGCTACCGCGGTGTGCACCTGACCTACAAGGGCCAGTCCGCCGAGTGGAACCTCGAAGAGAACCGTGGGCCTCTGCCGGACTTCGCGCCGGAGGAGCTCAAGGAACTCGAGAAGATGCTGCCGTCGCCGCAGGCGCTCATCGAGGACGGCTACACGCCTGAAGAGGCCGCTACCATCCTGCGCGAGCTGCCCATGGCCAGCATGGCCAACGTCGAGTTCTTCGACGTCGCGTCCATCGTCCCGCCGCTCGATGAGGAAGAGGACTTCGCCGCCGATCTCGTGCTCCCTGAGGAGCGTCCGGCCGATGAGCCGGTCGAGGCCGAGGACGACGAGGACCGCTGCATTGC
Organism: Coriobacteriia bacterium; assembly: GCA_003133285.1. Classification (GTDB taxonomy): domain Bacteria; phylum Actinomycetota; class Coriobacteriia; order Anaerosomatales; family PALSA-660; genus PALSA-660. Next base: position 4,496 of record PKWR01000135.1, on the reverse strand, counting down.
CACGACCGGTACGGGCGCGCGGTGCCGCAACAAGGCACTCGCGGGAAGCCGCTACTGCCGGACCCATGAGCAGCTGTCGGTCACCGACGGCCTGTGCAAGGCGGTCATGAAGAACGGCAAGCCGTGCCCCAAGAAGGCGCGCGAGGACTCGGACTACTGCGGGCAGCACGCGAAGCTCGCTGAAGAGTAGGACGTCAGAACCACGCGGGGTGGGCGCCCCGAGTACGAGGCGCCCACCCCGTGGCACGTCCGCCGCAGGGCGGGGAACGACAGCAAGTGGATACGCCCGGGGGCGTTGACTGATTGACACGACCTCGGGACCTTGCTAGAGTGCCTCCTTGCGGCTCAAGACGGTTGCGCGCACGTGCGTACCGTGAACATGTCTGCCCGATGTGGGCGGGAACGAAAGCGGTAAAGGAGACAGCGTTGCCGACGATCAACCAGCTGGTCCGNNACGACGCCGAAGAAGCCGAACTCGGCCCTTCGCAAGGTCGCCCGCGTCCGTCTGACGAATCAGATGGAAGTCACGGCCTACATCCCGGGCATCGGCCACAACCTCCAGGAGCACTCGATCGTGCTCGTGCGTGGCGGTCGTGTGAAGGACCTCCCGGGTGTGCGCTACAAGATCATCCGCGCCGCGCTCGACTGCGCCGCGGTGACCAACCGCAAGCAGGCCCGCAGCCGCTACGGTGCCAAGAAGCCGAAGTAACCACCTTCTAGTAGACCTGATGTGCGCGCCGCGCCGTTGTGTGCGGCGTGCGCGCTGTTCGTAAGGAGAGGAACGAGATGCCGAGGCGCGCACCTGCTGCCCGTCGCGAGGTTCAGCCGGACTCCATCTACAACAACCGGCTCGTGACGCAGCTCATCAACAAGATCCTGCTCGACGGCAAGAAGGCCGTCGCCGAGCGCACCGTGTACTCTGCCTTCGACATGGTCGAGGCCAAGACGACCACGGATCCGCTGTCCGTCTTCAAGAAGGCCATGGACAACGTCCGTCCCGCGCTCGAGGTCAAGCCGAAGCGCGTCGGCGGCGCCACGTACCAGGTGCCGATCGAGGTCAGCGCCCGTCGCTCGACGACTCTGGCGATCCGCTGGATCGTGGGCTACAGCCGCAAGCGCCGTGAGAAGACCATGGCCGAGCGCCTGGCCAACGAGATCATGGATGCCGCCAACGGCGTCGGTGCCTCGGTCAAGAAGCGTGAGGACCTGTTCAAGATGGCGGAGTCCAACCGCGCGTTCTCGCACTACCGTTGGTAATAGGCACCTCACACCACACCAAGAAGGACTGAGACACAGCTCATGGCACAGCGGTACCCCCTCGAGAAGACGCGCAACATCGGCATCATGGCCCACATCGATGCCGGTAAGACCACGACGACTGAGCGCATCCTGTTCTACACGGGGAAGACGCACAAGATCGGCGAGGTCCACGAAGGCGCTGCCACGATGGACTGGATGGTCCAGGAGCAGGAGCGCGGCATCACGATCACGTCCGCCGCGACGACCTGCTTCTGGAAGGACCATCGGATCCAGATCATCGACACGCCCGGCCACGTCGACTTCACGGTCGAGGTCGAGCGGTCCCTTCGCGTCCTCGACGGCACCTGCGCCGTGTTCTGCGCTGTGGGCGGGGTCGAGCCGCAGTCTGAGACCGTATGGCGTCAGGCGGACACCTACGGTGTCCCCCGCATCGCCTACATCAACAAGATGGACCGCACCGGCGCCGACTTCATGAACGTCGTCGCCATGATGAAGGACCGCCTCGGCACCAAGCCGGCGCTCCTCCAGCTGCCGATCGGCGCCGAGGAGAAGTTCATCGGCATCATCGACCTCGTCGAGATGCACGCCATCTTCTTCAACGAGGACGACAAGGGCATCAACCCGACGACGGGCGACATCCCCGCCGATATGGAGGACGACGCCAGCCTCTACCATGACGAGCTCCTCCACCTGGCCGCCGACTACGACGACGCGCTCATGGAGAAGGTCCTCGAGGAGGAGGAGGTCTCGCCGGCCGAGCTCAGGGCCGCCCTTCGCAAGGGCTGCATCGCCTGCGGCATCACCCCGACGACCTGTGGCGCCTCCTTCAAGAACAAGGGCGTCCAGTCCCTGCTCGACGCCATCCTCGACTACCTGCCCTCGCCGCTGGACGTCCCCCCGATCAAGGGCCACGACGTCGAGACGGGCGAAGAGGTCGAGCGTCCGGCCGATCCGAACGCGCCGTTCTCCGCTCTCGCGTTCAAGATCATGACCGACCCGTACGTCGGCAAGCTGACCTACTTCCGCGTCTACTCCGGCACGCTGGCCGCGGGCTCCTACGTGCTCAACGCCACGAAGGACAACCGCGAGCGCATCGGCCGTCTGCTCCAGATGCACGCCAACCACCGCGAGGACGTCGATGAAGTCCGCGCCGGCGACATCGTCGCCGCCGTCGGCCTCAAGAGCACCTCGACGGGCGACACGCTGTGCAACGAGGACGCCCCCGTGCTCCTCGAGTCCATGGTGTTCCCCGAGCCGGTCATCGACATCGCCATCGAGCCGAAGACGAAGGCCGAGCAGGACAAGCTCAGCCACGGCCTCGTCAAGCTGGCCGAAGAGGACCCGACCTTCCGGGTGCGCACCGACACCGAGACCGGCCAGACCATCATCGCCGGCATGGGCGAGTTGCACCTCGAGATCATCGTCGACCGCCTCATGCGCGAGTTCAAGGTAGAGGCGAACGTCGGCAAGCCGCAGGTCGCCTACCGCGAGACCGCCGGCAAGGCCGTCCAGAAGGTCGAAGGCAAGTTCGTCCGCCAGACCGGTGGTCACGGCCAGTACGGCCACGTCGTCTTCGACCTCGCGCCGCAGAAGCCGGGCGCGGGCTTCGTGTTCGAGAACAAGACCATCGGCGGTTCGGTCCCCAAGGAGTACGTGAGCGCGGTCGACAAGGGCGTCCAGGACTCGCTGACCACCGGCGTCGTCGCGGGCTACCCGATCGTGGACGTCAAGGTCACGCTCGTCGACGGTTCGTACCACGAGGTCGACTCCAACGAGATGGCATTCAAGGTCGCCGCGTCCATGGGCTTCAAGGAGGCCATGCGCCGCTCCGCTCCGAAGCTTCTGGAGCCGATGATGTCGGTCGAGGTCGTCACCCCCGAAGCCTTCGCCGGCGACGTCATGGGCAACCTTTCGAGCCGTCGCGGCCACATCGAGGGCATGGAGCCGCGCGGCAACGCGCAGGTCATCCGCGCCAAGGTGCCGCTGTCCGAGATGTTCGGCTATTCGACCGACCTTCGCAGCCGCACCCAAGGCCGCGCGGTCTACACGATGCAGTTCCGGGCCTACGAGCAGGTCCCGAAGTCGGTCGCGGACGAGATCGTGTCCAAGACCCAGGGCTCGCAGGGCTAGGAGAGAAGCGACATGGCAAAGAAGAAGTTCGAGCGCACCAAGCCGCATGTCAACGTCGGTACCATCGGTCACGTCGACCATGGCAAGACGACGCTGACGGCCGCCATCACGTCCTGCCTCTCCAAGAAGGGCCTGGCGGACTTCACGCCGTTCGACCAGATCGACAAGGCCCCCGAGGAGCGCGAGCGCGGCATCACCATCGCCATCGCCCACGTCGAGTACGAGACGGAGGCGCGTCACTACGCGCACGTCGACTGCCCGGGCCACGCCGACTACGTCAAGAACATGATCACCGGTGCCGCGCAGATGGACGGCGCGATCCTGGTCATCGCCGCGACCGACGGCCCCATGGCCCAGACCCGCGAGCACATCCTGCTGGCGAGCCAGGTCGGCGTCGAGCACATCGTCGTGTACCTGAACAAGTGCGACATGGTCGACGACGAGGAGCTCATCGAGCTCGTCGAGATGGAAGTCCGCGAGCTGCTTTCCGAGTACGNNNCTGCACGCCGTCGACACCTTCATCCCGACCCCCGACCGTGAGATCGACAAGCCCTTCCTCATGGCCGTCGAGGACGTCTTCACGATCACCGGCCGCGGCACCGTCGCGACCGGCCGTGTCGAGCGCGGCGTCGTCAAGGTCGGCGACGAGGTCGAACTGGTGGGCATCCACCCCCAGACCCGCAAGACCGTCGTCACGGGCGTCGAGATGTTCCGCAAGCTGCTCGACCAGGCGCAGGCCGGCGACAACATCGGCGTGCTGCTGCGTGGCGTGGGCCGCACCGAGATCGAGCGTGGCCAGGTCATCTGCAAGCCGGGCTCCATCACCCCGCACACGGAGTTCATCGGCCAGGTCTACATCCTGACCAAGGAGGAAGGCGGGCGTCACACCCCGTTCTTCGACGGCTACCGTCCGCAGTTCTACTTCCGCACCACCGACGTCACCGGCGTCGCGCACCTGCCCGAGGGTACCGAGATGGTCATGCCCGGCGACAACGTCGAGGTCACCAGCCAGCTCATCAACCCGATCGCGATGGAGGAGGGCCTGCGCTTCGCTATCCGCGAGGGCGGCCGCACCGTCGGCTCGGGCCGCGTCATCAAGATCATCA
>PKWR01000060.1:6713-6842 GCA_003133285.1 Coriobacteriia bacterium | reverse complement strand
GCTCAACGGCCGCAAGATCTGGACCTGGCGGAACCTGCTGCTGGTGGTCGTTCTGGTCGTGGTCATGCTCGCGGGTCTGACGGCCGTCGACCTGCTCGGCGGGTCCGGCTCCGAGACACATCTCGGGAG
>PKWR01000060.1:0-6702 GCA_003133285.1 Coriobacteriia bacterium | reverse complement strand
TGGGACGCACCAACTGGACGTGGCTGCTCGTCGTGATGCTCGTGCAGCTCGGCTACATGCGGTGGCGCCCGCGCGGAGAGTTCGCGGCGATGCTGAAGGAGTACCCGGCGTTCTCGGCGGCCGTCGCCGCCGCGTTGTTCGCGGGGGTGGCCGGCTACTTCACCGAGGACTCCGGGATCATCATCCCGGCGCTGCTGCTCATCCCCGTGGGGGTGTCCGCGCTCTACCTGATGCTCGGGCGTGCCGCTCCTTCCGGCGGTGACGGCTCGTGAGCGCCTGGGTGACCGCGTCTTTGGTCCTTCTGGCAACGGTGGTGCTCGGTTGGCTGCTCCCCGCGTGGGCGATGAAGTGGCTCGTGCCCTCTCTGGAGAGCGGAGGTCCGCGGGTCACGAACTACCGCGGGCGCAGCATCCCGACGGGGCTCGGGGCCGTGTGGCTGGTGTGGGCGGCGGGTGTGGCAGTGGCCGACGCCGCGTGGTTCTACCTCGTCCTGTCCGGCGGCCCGCAGCCGGTCGCGGCCGGTGCGGTCGGCACGGCGGTCGGGATCATGGGGCCCTTGACGCTGCTCGTTCCCGGAGCCTTCGCGTTCGGTCTGGTCGACGACGTCTTCGGCGAGCGGGCCGTGAAGGGCTTCCGTGGACACCTCGCCGCGCTCGCGCACGGCCGGCTCACCACGGGTGGCCTCAAGCTCCTGGGGATCGGGTCCCTCTCGCTCGCCGCAGGGTTCTCCGCTGTTCGGCAGATGGTGCCGTACCGCGGCGGGGCCCTGGAGGTGGTGTCGGGGCTGGCGGCTTGGGCCTGCGCGTCCCTGGTGATCGCGCTCGCGGCGAACCTGGTCAACCTCACCGACCTGCGTCCCGGCCGTGCCCTGAAGGTCTACGGCCTGCTGGCGACGATCGGCGTCGGGCTCGCGACCTGGACCGTCTGGACCGGAGGTACGCCGGACAGCGCGCCCGGCTCTCCGCTCCAGCTGCTGTGGGTCGGTTGCCTCAAGCTGTCGCTGCTGGCGCTCGTTCTCGGGCCGGTCGTGGCGGTGTGGCGTTTCGACCTCGGCGAGCGCGCGATGCTCGGGGACGCCGGCGCCAACGCGATGGGCGCGCTCGCCGGCTTCCTGCTGGCATGGCGGTCGCCGCTCTGGCTGCTCGCGGTCACCGCAGTGGTCCTTCTCGCGCTCAATCTCGTCAGCGAGCGCGTGTCGTTCTCGAAGGTGATCGAACGCACGGCGTTCCTGAGGTGGCTCGACGGGCTCGGGCGGCTCCCGTCCGGGCCCCCAGGCTAGGCGGCGACCGCGGCGACCGCGGCGCTTGGCGCGACAGTACGGAGTCATGCGTGACGGCGAGTAAGTGAAAGGACGGCGGGAGCTCACACAAATGACCAAATTCATCTTCGTGACCGGTGGTGTTACGTCTTCTCTGGGCAAGGGCATCACGGCCGCATCGCTGGGCCGGCTGCTCAAGAGCCGGGGCCTGAGCGTGACGATCCAGAAGCTCGACCCCTACCTGAACGTCGATCCGGGCACGATGAGCCCCTTCCAGCACGGTGAGGTCTTCGTGACCGACGATGGGGGGGAGACCGACCTCGACCTCGGTCACTACGAGCGTTTCATCGACGAGGCCCTCTCCCGTGAGAGCAACGTGACGGCGGGCTCCGTCTACCAGACGCTCATCGCCAAGGAGCGCCGTGGGGACTTCCTCGGCGGCACCGTGCAGGTCATCCCTCACGTCACCAACGAGCTCAAGGAGCGGATCCTCCGTCTCGCGGAGCGGCTCAAGCCCGACGTGCTCATCACCGAGATCGGCGGCACCGTGGGCGACATCGAGTCGCTGCCGTTCCTCGAAGCGATCCGCCAGCTGAAGAAGGACGTCGGCCGCGACAACGTCTGCTACATCCACGTCACCCTCGTTCCCTACATCGCCGCCGCCTCGGAGCTCAAGACCAAGCCGACCCAGCACTCCGTCAAGGAGCTGCGCTCCATCGGCATCCAGCCCGACTTCATCGTCTGCCGCAGCGACCGCCCCATCGACGCCGGTATCCGCCGCAAGATCGGTCTGTTCTGCGACGTGGACCCGAGCGCCGTCGTCTCCGCCATGGACGCGCCGTCGATCTACGAGGTCCCGGAGGCGCTCCGTCAGCAGCGGCTCGACGCGATGGTCATCGAGCACCTCTCGCTGAAGTGCGGCGAGCCCGACATGTCGCAGTGGGACGCCTTCGTCAGCCACAGCCGTCAGCTCAGCGACACGGTCGACATCGCGCTGGTCGGCAAGTACGTCCAGCTTCCCGACGCCTACCTGTCGGTCCACGAGTCGCTCAAGCACGCCGGCATCTTCCACGAGCACGATGTGAAGATCCACTGGGTCGACGCCGAGGGCATCACGCCCGAGGAGGTCGACAACCTGCTGTCAGAGATGGACGGCATCCTGGTCCCGGGCGGCTTCGGCATCCGTGGCATCGAGGGGAAGATCCGCGCGGCCTGCTACGCCCGTGAGAAGCTGGTCCCGTACCTCGGCATCTGCCTCGGCATGCAGGTGGCCGTCGCGGAGTTCGCCCGCCACGTCGCCGGTCTCGAGGGCGCGAACTCGAGCGAGTTCGACCCGGTCACGCCGTACCCGGTCATCGACCTCATGCACGACCAGGAGGAAGTCCAGGACATGGGCGGCACGATGCGCCTCGGCGCCTACCCGTGCGTCGTCGTCCCCGGCACCAAGGGCGCGGCGGCCTACGGCGAAGAGGTCATCTACGAGCGCCACCGTCACCGCTACGAGGTCTCGAACACCTATCGGCAGCAGCTGGTCGACGCCGGGCTCGTGATCTCGGGCCTGTCTCCCGACGGCCGTCTCGTCGAGATGATCGAGTTGCCGGGCCATCCGTGGTTCGTCGGCAATCAGGGGCACCCCGAGTTCAAGAGCCGCCCGACGCGTCCGGCGCCGCTGTTCCGCGACTTCATCGGTGCGGCCGTGGCCTACCACAACAGCCGGAAGGCGTAGGGCCCCGTGAGCTCCGGCCACGGCAGCAGGCTGCTCGACACGTTCCTCGAGGCCGTCCGCATCGACAGCCCCACGGGCGAGGAGGCGGCGTTCGCGCGCTGGTGTGTCGACCGCCTCGCCGCACTGGGCTGTGAGGTGCGGGTCGACGGCACCGCCGGGATCACCGGGTCGGACACCGGCAACGTCATCGCCGAGCTGGCGCCGACGGCCGAAGGCTCGACGGTGGTCTTCTCCGCGCACCTCGACACGGTCGAACCCGGTCGCGGGATCGTGCCGGTCGTCGAGGACGGCGTCGTGCGCTCAGCCGGCGACACGGTGCTGGGCTCCGATGACAAGGCGGGAGTCGCCGCGATCCTTGAGACGCTCGAAGTGCTGCGCGAGTCCGGTCGCCCGCACGCCCCGGTGCGGGTGCTGCTGACGACCGGCGAGGAGGTCGGTCTGCTGGGGGCGAGCGCCATCGACGCGGCGGACTGCACGGGCGACGTCTGCCTCGTGCTGGACGCGGCGGGCCCGGTGGGCGGCGTCGTGACGGGCGCGCCCACCCACCACACGTTCGCGGCGACCTTCCACGGTGTCGCGGCGCACGCGGGCGTCCAGCCCGAGAAGGGCCGCTCGGCGATCGTCATGGCGGCGCGCGCCATCGAGGCGATGCCGCTCGGGCGCCTGGACGGCGAGACGACTTCCAACGTCGGCGAGATCCACGGCGGGGGAGCGACCAACGTCGTTCCCGCCACGTGCGCGCTCACCGGCGAGTGCCGTTCGATCGACGCGCGGCGCGTCGAGGAGGTGCGCCTCCGGATGGACGCCGCGCTGAAGGCCGCGGCGAACGAGGGGGGCGGCTCGGTCGACGTCGTCTGGACCAAGGAGTACGACGGCTACCGGTTCGCCGACGACGATCCCGCGCTGGCGATCGTCGTCGCAGGCGTGCGAGCGGCGGGCTTCGAGCCGCGGCTGTTCGTCACCGGCGGAGGCAGCGATGCGAACCAGCTGCTGTCCAAGGGCCTTCCCTCGATCGCGCTCTCGTGCGGGATGACTGACGTGCACGGCACCGGCGAGACCATCGCCGTGGCGGACATGGAGGCACTCGTGAGGGTGCTGCTCGCGACGCTGGACAGGGCCGTGGGGTCATGAGGACCGTCTGGGGCACCGTGATCGCCGTGGAAGCCGAGCGGGCGGGCCTTCAGCGGTTGCGTGTCGAGGCCGACGGCTCTGAGGCCGATGCCCTCAACTACCCCGCGCTCTCGGGCTCGTGCGGCGCCGGCGACCGCGTGTTGCTGAACACGACCGCGGTGGACCTCGGCCTCGGCACGGGCGGGTCCCACCTCGTGGTGGCGCGGCTGCACGCCGGCTCGGGCGCCGACGGGGTCTCGCTCGACGACCCCAGCCCCGGCCACGTCATGAAGTTGCGCTACACGCCGCTGCAGCGCGACGTCCTGGCCGTGGAGTCCCAGGAGAGCCCGCACCACGCGCTTCTGGAGGACGCCGACGACGTGGGCGGCATGCCCGTCGTCTGCTGCGGTCTTCACAGCCAGCTCCCGCTTGTCGCGGCGGCCATCAAGCGGGACAGGCCGCGCGCTCGCGTGGCGTGGTGCATGACCGACGAGGCCGCGCTGCCGCTCGCGCTCTCGGAGTTCGTCCCCGCCTGCACGGCGGCGGGTCTCGTGGACCTCACCGTCAGTTGCGGGCAGGCGTTCGGTGGCGACCTCGAGGCCGTCACCCTGCACTCGGGCCTGCTCGCCGCGCGGCTGGTCGGGGAGGCCGACATCGTCATCGTCGGCATCGGTCCCGGAGTGGTCGGTACCGGCACGGCGTTCGGGCACGGCGGGATCGCCCAGGGCGAGGCCGTGAACGCCGCGTCCGCGGTGGGGGGACGCCCGGTGGCCGCGCTGCGCGTGTCGTTCGCGGACGCGCGGGAGCGCCACCGCGGCGTGAGCCATCACACCCTCATGGCGCTCTCCCGCATCGCGCTCGCACCCGCGACGGTGGCCGTCCCGCGGCTCCCGGCGCCCGAACTCGCCGCGATCGAGTCCGCGCTCACGGATGCTGGCGTGTGGGAGCGCCACACGCGCGCCGACGCCGGTGACGGCTACGAGCTGCCGGACACGCGTGGCGTCCCGTGCCGCTCGATGGGTCGCACGCCCGCCGACGACCCGGCGTTCTTCGCCGCAGCGGCCGCCGCGGGAACGGTGGCCGCAGGGATGCTGCCCGGGCCCTCCTGACGGCGCTCGAACGGAGTCCCGCGACAGGCCCCGAAGCGGTTGCGCGCCTCGGGCCGAGCGGTACACTGGCACAGGTCGTTTCCCGTCGACGCTTCGCGTCGACGACCTCATGTGATCGAGGAGCAGGGCGTTGGCGGTCCATGGTCGGCCGGCGAAGGTCCGGCCGGACGGATGAAGGGAAAGTCGCACATGATCATCGGTGTCCCGAAAGAGATCAAGAACAACGAGTTCCGCGTCGGGATGACTCCCGGCGGCGCGCGCGAGTTCGTGGCGCACGGTCACACGGTGCTCGTCGAGAACGGCGCAGGTGACGGTTCCTCGTTCTCCGACGCTGAGTACAGCGGAGCGGGCGCCGAGCTGGTCGCGACGGCCGAAGAGGTCTTCGCGCGCGCGGACATGATCGTCAAGGTCAAGGAGCCGCAGCCCGTCGAGATCGCTCGCCTGCGTCCCGGTCAGATCCTCTATACCTACCTGCACCTCGCCCCCGACTACGAGCAGACCGTCGGTCTCATCGGCTCGGGCGCGGTCTGCATCGCGTACGAGACGGTCGAGCTGCCGAACCGCACGCTGCCGCTGCTCGCCCCGATGTCCGAGGTCGCGGGCCGCATGGCCGCTCAGGTCGGCGCCACCTACCTCCAGAAGCCGTTCGGGGGCCGCGGGGTCCTCATGGGCGGCACCCCCGGCGTCGCGCCGGCGCAGGTCGTCGTGCTCGGCGGCGGCGTCGTGGGCAGCAATGCCGCGTACGTTGCGATGGGCATGGGCGCTGCGGTGACGATCATGGACATCAACATCGACCGTCTGCGCTACCTGGACGAGATCTGGGGCAACAAGGTCCGCACGCTCTACTCCAGCCAGCACAACATCGAGCAGGCCGTGTACGGCGCGGACCTGGTCATCGGCTCCGTGCTCCTGCCGGGCGCCAAGACCCCATGGCTGGTCACGAGGGACATGCTCCCGAAGATGAAGCGCGGCTCCGTCATCGTCGACGTCTCCGTCGACCAGGGCGGCTGCATCGAGACCACGAAGGCCACCACGCACGCGGACCCGACCTACTTCGTCGACGGCGTCCTGCACTACGGCGTGGCCAACATGCCGGGTGCGGTGCCGAACACCTCGACGATGGCGCTCACCAACGCCACCCTCCGCTACGGCCTGGCCATCGCGGACAAGGGCTGGAAGCAGGCCGTCGCCGACGACGCCTCTCTGGCCAAGGGCGTCAACGTCCTCGAGGGCAAGGTCACCTATAAGGAAGTCGCCGACGCGCACGGCATGGACTACACGCCGCTGGAGCACCTGCTCGGCTAGGCTCCATGCACCACAGGATCTCGACGCGGCCGCCCCGGGTGGACACCCGGGGCGGCCGCGTCGTTGCCGGCTCCCGTGCTGCATACTGCAGTCGATGAGCGATCCGAGACCCATGCCCGGTCCGAAACGCGAGAGCGACGCTTCCGGCGACGTTCCGCTGCCCGACGCCGGGCGCCTGCCCGACCTCATCGACG
>PKWR01000206.1 GCA_003133285.1 Coriobacteriia bacterium | reverse complement strand
TCGTGGGCGATGAACAGGTAGGACAGGCCGAAGTCGCTTTGCAGGTCGGAGAGCAGGTTGAGCACCTGCGCCTGGATCGACACGTCGAGTGCCGAGACCGGCTCGTCGCACACGATGAGCTTCGGTTGCATGGCCAGAGCACGGGCTATGCCCACTCGCTGGCGCTGACCGCCGGAGAACTCGTGNNGCCACGCGGTCGTCGATCTCGTTGCGCGGCAGCAGCTTGTTGATGCGGATCGGCTCGGAGATCATGTCGCCCACGGTCATTCGCGGATTGAGCGACGCGTACGGGTCTTGGAAGATGAGCTGGATGTCCTTGCAGTACGCGCGACGCGCACCCGCCGACAGCTTGGCGAGGTCCTGGCCCTTGTACCAGATCTCGCCGGCCGTCGGCGTGTAGAGGTTCACAAGCATCTTGCCGACGGTCGTCTTGCCACAGCCCGACTCCCCCACAAGCCCGAACGTCTCCCCGGGGAAGATGTCGAGTGAGAGGTCGTCGACGGCCTTGAGCACCGAGGTGGTCCTCCCGACAAGGTCCGTGTCGACGGAGAAGAACTTCGAGAGGTGCTTGAGCTGGATCAGCGGCTTGGTCACGAGCGCACCCCCTCGGTAGAGGGGTCGAACAGGAAGCAGCGAAGCCTGCGCCCCTCGGCCTCATACAGCTCGGGGACCTCGTACTTGCAGCGCTCCATCCGACGGCTGCAGCGGGGGGCGAACGAGCAACCCTTGGGCATGTTGAGCGGGTTGGGGACCATGCCCGGGATCATGTAGAGATGATCTCCGGAATCCGTGTCCTCCATCGTGGGGATCGATTCGAGGAGACCGAGCGTGTAGGGGTGCAGAGGGCGCTCGAACAACTGCACCGCGGTCGCCTCTTCGACGACCTGCCCGCAGTACATCACGACGACCCGGTCGGCGGTCTCTGCCACCACCGCGAGGTCGTGCGTGATGAGCAGCACCGCCATCCCGATCTTCTTCCTCAGGTCCCCGAGGAGCGCGAGTATCTGGGCCTGGATCGTCACGTCCAGAGCCGTCGTGGGCTCGTCGGCTATCAGCAGGTCCGGGTTGCACGAGAGGGCCATGGCGATCATGACGCGCTGGCGCATGCCCCCGGACATCTGGTGCGGGTAGTCCCGGATGCGCTTCTCGGGGGACGGGATGCCGACGAGCCGCAACATATCGATCGCCCGCTCGACGGCGGCTTTCGGGCTGAGGTCGATGTGGGTGCGGATACTCTCGGTAAGCTGGTCCTCGATCGTGAAGACCGGGTTAAGGCTCGTCATCGGCTCTTGGAAGATCATCGAGATGTGGTTGCCTCGTATGTCGCGCATCTCNNGACGATGCGGCCCGGTGGTTGCAGCAGCCCCATGACGGAGAGCGACGTGACGCTCTTGCCCGATCCGGACTCGCCCACGATGGCCAGCACCTCGCCGGCGCGCACCGAGAAGCTCACGTCGATGACCGCGTGGATCGTCCCCTTCTTCATGACGAAGTCCGTGGTCAGCCCGTTCACGTCCAGAAGCGTCTCCGCGGTCGCGAGGGCCGAGGGGACACCTTCTGCGTCGTCTGCGAGTCCGGTCATGGGTGGGCTCCTACTTGATGCGCGACTTGGGGTCGAGGGCGTCGCGCAGGCCGTCGCCCAGAAGGTTGAACGCCAGTACCGTTGCGGTGATCGCCATGCCCGGGAAGAGCAGCGTGTGCGGGGCCTGGAAGATGAACCCGCGCGCACGTCCGAGCATGTCACCCCACTCGGCCTGCGGCGGCTGCACGCCCATGCCGAGGAAACCGAGAGCGGCAGTGTCCAGAACGGCGCTCGAGATGCCGAGCGTCGCCCGCACGATGATCACCGACAGGGCGTTGGGCAGCACGTGCCGGAAGATGATCCGGAGNNAGTATGCTGCCGCGCACGATGCGGGCGTACTCCGGGATGGAGACCAGGCCGATCGCGATGACGGCCTTGTCGATGCCCTTCCCGAGCGCCGCCATGAGCGTGATGGCGAGCAGGATCGACGGGATCGCGAGCATCATGTCCATCACGCGCATGATGATGGTGTCGACCCACCCGCCGGTGTAGCCGGCCACGGACCCGAGGACGATGCCGATCGTCAACGCGATCGAGACCGCCAGCAGGCCGACCGTCAGCGACACGCGGGTCCCCGCTATCACGCGACTGAAGATGTCCATCCCGAGCTGGTCGGTCCCGAACCAGTGCTGAGCGCTCGGGACCTGCAGCGCGTTGGCCATGTTGGTCTCGATGGGGTTGTACGGCGTGAGGTACGAGCCGAACAGCGCGATGAGCACCAGGAACCCGATGAAGATCAGGCTCACCAGCGCGGTCCTGTTCGCGATCAGGCTGCGCCACATCTCGAGCCACTGGTTCTCGGGCTTCTCGTGGAACGTCTCGTCCTCGTCGGGGATCCAGCCGCCCGGGAGCGCCTCACCGAGCGCCATGGCCTCGTCGGCGACGAAACCCTCGGAGGCCGGATCGGACAGCGGGCCCGACGCGAAGGGCTCTCGTTCGCTCATGCCGCTACCCCTCCGTCTTCGGCGAGTACTTGATGCGCGGGTCGAGGAACGCGTAGATCAAGTCCGCGATCAGGTTGATGGTCACGAAGATGACCGCGACGAGGAGCACGATGCCCTGCACGATCGGGAAGTCGGACTTCAGGATGCAGTCGACCGTGAACTTGCCGATCCCCGGCCACGAGAACACGCTCTCGGTCAGCAGCGCGCCTCCGAGCAGGGCTCCGAACTGTAGACCGATGACGGTGGTCACGGGGATCAGCGAGTTGCGCAACGCATGCTTGCCGATCACCTTCGCCTCGGAGATGCCCTTGGCCCGCGCCGTTCGTATGTAGTCCTGGCCGAGCGTGTCGAGCATGGCGGATCGGGTCATCCGGGTGATGATGGCCATGGAGTACATGCCGAGAGTCAGAGCCGGCAGGATGATGTGGATGAGCGCGTCCTGGAGCGCGTCCCAGTTGCCCTGGATCGCCGCGTCGATCAGGTAGAAGCCGGTCATGTGCGCCGGTTCGAGCATGACGTTGATGCGCCCGCCGGACGGCAGCAGGTGGAGGAACCCGCTGAAGAACATGATCAGCAGGATGCCCAGCCAGAAGATGGGGATCGACACCCCGATCAGGGCGAACAGACTGCTGGCCGCATCGAAGACCGAGTTCTTCTTCACCGCCGCGAGAACGCCGAGAAGGATCCCGACGAGGGACGCGAACAGGATCGCCGCAACGGCGAGTTCGATCGTCGCCGGGAACCGCGCACCGATCTCACTCGCCACCGGCGACTTCGTGTAGTAGGAGACGCCGAGGTCGCCCTTCAGGGCGCCCGCCACGTAGGTCAGGTACTGCGTGACGACCGGCGCATCGAGGCCGTTCGCGTGTCTCCAGACCGTGATGGACGCCTGTGTCGCGTGCTGACCGAGCACGATGGGCGCGGGATCGGGAGAGAACACCCTCATCAGGGAGAAGACGATGATGGACACTCCGATCATGACCGGAATGACCATCAGGATCCGCTTGACTGCGTACTTGACCATGTTCCGCGACTCTCTTCTGGCCCTGCAAACGTGCAGCCGGAAATCACGGTACGTGATTTCCGGCTGCACCTACACCGTCACTGCAGGCGGAGCTACTGCTTCACGACGTTCGACAGGAAGACATTGCCGGTCACGTGATAGATGAAACCGGAGACGTTCGGCCGGTACCCGGCCAGCGTCTTCGCGTGCGAGATCGGGAGCCAGATCGCACGCTCGGCGACGTACTTCTCCATCGCGCCGTACTGCTTGTCGCGATCGGCGCCGTTCGGAGTAGCGAGGGCCTTCTTGATCATCGCCTTGTACGTCGGGTCCTGCCACCGGGCGATGTTCATGGTCGGGTCCGGGTCTGCAAGCAGATTCAGGAAGTTGTCGGGGTCACCGTTGTCGCCGATCCAGCCGTAGAAGGCGATGTCGTAGTCCCCCGCCTTGACCTTGGCCTTGTAGGTGGTCCAGTCGAAGGTGTCGATCGTGCACTGGACGCCGACCTTCTGGAGGTAGCCCTGGATCGCGGTCGCCAGCGCCGAACCCGTCGCAGCGTTGTACGGGCGCGGGTTCGAGTAGGTGATCATGTGGATGTTCTTGACGCCCGCAGCGGCCAGACCGGCCTTCGCGGCCGCGGCGTCGTAGCTCACCTGCTGGACCGTGGGGTCGTACCCGGGCACGAAGGTCGGCAGGATGGTCGTCGCTTTCTCGGAGTAGCCCTGGTAGAGGCTCTTCACGAGCTCGTCGACGTTGATGGCCTGCGAGACGGCCTTGCGGGCCGCCGCGTTCTTGAACAGGGCGGTCGTCGTGTTGTAGCCCATGTAGTTGACGTTCATCCCGGCCTCTTCGAACAGCTTGCTGCCGCCCTCTGTGATCTTGCTCACGACGGTGGCGTCGATGCCGTCGATCATGTCGACCTCACTGTTGTTGAGAGCCAGGACGCGGGCCGAGTTGTCCGAGATGATGCGGAAGACGACGTTCTTGGTCTTGGCCTTCTCGCCCCAGTAGTCGTCGTTGCGGACAAGGACGACGTTCTCTCCCTTGCTCCACTTGACGAACTTGTACGGGCCGGTGCCGACCGGGGCTTCCATCACGCTGTTGTTGCCGTCGGTGAGCGCCTTGGGGCTGACCATCGGAGCGGCCAGGCTCATGGCGAGGTTCGCCAAGAACGCGGTGTTCTTCTGCGTGAGATTGATCGTCACGGTGTACGGATCGTTCACCACGACGTCCTTGACCGAACCGAACACGAAGCCCGCATAGCCCATGTCCGCGGTCACCTTGGGCGGCAGCTGGCGGTCGATGTTGAACTTCACGGCGTCGGCATTGAAGTCCGTGCCGTCCTGGAACTTGACGCCCTGCCTGAGCTTGAACTTGTAGCTCAGGCCGTCCGGGCTGATCTCCCATGACTCCGCGAGCGAAGGCTCGACCTTGGTCGACTTGGTCTCGTACTTCAGAAGACCCTCGTAGATGTTCACGATGATCTTCGAGGACTCACCGTCATCCACGAGCGCCGGGTCGAGACCGCGCGGGTCGGCGCCCTGTGCGTAGGTGAAGGTGTCGTTGGCGGTAGCAGTGCCGCCGGTCCCGGGCTTGCTCGCGCTCGGCGCCGCGCAACCCGCAAGGGCCGCTGCACAGAGAGCCAGAACAAGCACAGGTGCGAGCGTACGAACGTGCGCTTTCATGTCCCACCCCTTTTCCTCCGGACGTCTTCTCTGGAGTCCCCGAATCGCCACGTTCGCCCCGTGAGCCGTGGTTCCCGAAGTGTATCCCACGAATCAGGCCTCTGCATCAGTCAGAGGGTGGGCCGGGTCGACCCCCGTGCCGGGCGACACTGCTTCGACATCACGGCGACCTCCTGCCCCAGATAGCGACACCGCTCGTCAAGGCTCCACCCGAGCCGTGCGTAGAAGCCTTCGGCTTCCGGCGTGTAGAGATGGAGACGCGGCACGCCGAGCGCCCACGCCTCCTCCTCCACGCGGCGGGCGAGCGCCGACCCGTACCCCTGGCCCCGGTGGGCCGCGAGCACGTAGACGCCCGCGAGCCACGGGGTCAGATCCGAGCGGGTATCCATGTCGTTCGCAATGAGCATCGCGGAGCCGAGCAGGGCCCCGTCCTCGAGCGCCACCACGACGCTGGGGATGCCGCCCCGTCCGCAGCACGCCTCCAGGCGCCGCGTCCGAAGCTCGAGGGACTCATCAGGCCGGAGATAGCCCCACTGCTCGAAGTGGAGGCGGGCGAGCTGCGGCACGAGCAACGGGTGATCCGCTAGGTACTCGATCTGCATCGTCCGCGCCCTTGTCCGCCCGACGGTGGATCTGCGGTCTGCACAAGAGTATGACAACAGGCCGCGGAGGGCGCGCCGATGGACGGCTGGAGAGCGGGACCGTGCTTCGCTCCGAAGGGCCGCAGTCGGATCCACGTGGTGCCCGAGGACCGCGACTCTGGATCGTATCGAAGCCGCCCACGAACGAGACATCGGCTCGAGTCCCGGGTATAAGCGTTGCGGGGCGCTGACAATCGCCCGTCGCCGACGGGGATCGAAGCGTCCGCTCGTGTCGCTGGATGAGGGATTCAGCGTGAAGACCGCCGCGCACTCGGACCTGCCTCAGGCCGGTTGCCAGGGGATCATCGAGGCGCTCACAGCGCCGGTGTTCGCTGTCGATCGCGCGTTCCGCTACACCGCTTTCAATGGCGCTCACGCCGGCGCGATGCTGGATACCCAGGGCGCGAACATCGAGGTCGGAGGCGGACTGCTCGACTACTACGCCGACCCGCTCGATCGCGAACGAGTCCGAGCGAGCCTCGAGCGCGCGCTCGAGGGCGAGACGGTGGCCTGCAGGTCGTGGACCGGGCCCGAGGGCGACCGCACGTTCTACTGGACGTCATACAGCCCCGTCCGCGACGGCGATGAGGTCGTCGGCATCGCGATGGTATCGCTGGACCTGACCGACACCGAGCTGATCTCCCAGAGCCGAGCGCGCCTCGCCACCATCGTCGAGTCGTCGAAAGACGCCATCGTGAGCGTCCTGCTCGATGGCGCGATCGTCACCTGGAACTCGGGCGCCGAGCAGATGTACGGCTACTCCGCTCGCGAAGCGATCGGACAGGAGTTCTGGCGGCTCGTGCCCGTCGAGGAACGCGAGCGCACTCGCGAGCAGTTCGCCCGTGCCGCCCGCGGCGAGCGGGTCGAACCCTACGAGACTGCGGGGATCGGCAAGGACGGCCAGCGCATCAGCGTCTGGATCGCGCTGTCGCCCCTCAGGGGACCCGACGGTCGGGTCATCGGGACCTCCAGCATCGGGCGCGACACCACGCGTCTCATGGAGACCGAGGCGGCGCTGACCAGTTCGAACGCTGCCCTGACCCAGATGGTCGAAGACATCCTCGAGGCGGTGGGCAAGATCGTCGAGTTCCGTGACCCGTACACACAAGGTCACGAGAAGGGTGTCGCTGCCCTGGGCCAGGCACTGGCTAGGAAGATGGGTCTGAGCGAGTCCGAC
>PKWR01000123.1 GCA_003133285.1 Coriobacteriia bacterium | reverse complement strand
ACATCACCTCCGAGGTCGGCGAGCTTGAGGGCTCCGGCGGGCTTGCGGTGGCGGCCGCCCGTGGTGCGGTCGCGGCCTCGGCCGCGGCGCGCGCGGCAGGCAACGCCGTCGTCGGGGCGAGCGGAGCGACCGGGAAGGCGATCCGCGCGGTGGCGAAGGCCGATCTGGCCAAGCGCGCCACCAACACCGCGAAGCGGACGTGGCGCGACAGCGTGAAGGCCTTCCGGGACGGGATGAAGGACGACGAGTGACCGGCAGGGAAGAGACGGTGGACTGACGATGGCCAGGCGCATCAGGCCTCTGACGGTCGAGCGGGTCGGCGAGCTCCCCGAACCGTGCGGCTCGTGCGCGCTCTGGGAGGCCGCCGGACCGGGCGCTCCCGAGTGCGGACCGGCGACCGACCGCGGCGCGCTCGAGGCGTGGATCTCGGCGGTCCGCTCCGAGTGGGGCGAGTGCGGGATGATCGTCTACGAGGCCGGCGACCCGCTCGGCTTCGTGAAGTACGCTCCCGCCCGGTTCTTCCCGCGCGCTTCGAGCATGCCGTCCGGGGTCCCCGACTCCGACGCGGTGCTCGTCGCGTGCCTGCACGTGCTCGCTGACGTCCGCGACGTCGGCTTGGGCAAAGTGCTGCTCCAGTCGGCGCTCCGCGACCTGGTCTCGCGCAAGGAGAAGGTCGTGGAGGCGTATGCCGCGGCGGAGACGATCGACCGCGAACGCTCGCCGCTCATGGGCTTGGAGTTCCTTTTGAGCCAGGGCTTCAGGGTCGTCCGGCCGCATCCGCTCTACCCGCTCATGCGGCTCGAGCTGAAGTCGCTCGCGAGTTGGACGGACAACGTCGAGGCGGTACTCGACGCGATCCAGCTGCCGCGTCGCCTCGGGGAGCGCGTGCCGGCGCCGCTCGTGAACGCCACCGACCTCCGCAAGGGCTCCGAATGACCGACCCGGGCGCCGCGCTCCCGCGCAAGGCGGGCTCTCTGGAGCGTGTCCGGACCTTCCTGGCCGAGCGCGGCCTGGACGGCGGGCTCGTCACGTTCGACGACCGTTCGACGAAGACCTGCGAGCTGGCCGCCGACGCGGTGGGCTGCGAGGTCGGCCAGATCGTGAAGTCACTCGTGTTCGTCGCCGACGAGCGGCCTGTGCTCGCGCTCGTGGCGGGGGACCGCCGCGGCGACACCGCGGCCATCGCGGCGCTGATGGACGCGGCCACGGTGCGTTTCGCCGACGCGGAGACCGTGCGCGCTGCGACGGGCTACGCGATCGGCGGCGTCTCGCCCTACGACCTGCCCGATGACCTCGCGGTGTTCGTGGACGATTCGCTCGAGCGCTTCGATGTCCTCTACACGGCGGCAGGCACGCCCGCATCCATGGTACGGATCGGCCGTTCGGTGCTCTTCGAGCTCGTCGGCGGCCACGTGGCACGGATATCGCGCTACAACGTCTCATGACCCGAAACGAGCTGCTAGCCCCAGCCGCGATCGTGCTCACGGTCGTCGCAGTCCTCCTGTTCGGACCCTACGCCGTCTCCGTCGACGGCTATCCCCAGTGGATCACGCGCGGCACGACGGTCGCCGACCTCGTGACGCAGCACCGCGTGCGCGCCTTCCCGGGCGACCTGCACGATGTGGCCGGCGGTCTCATCATGCCGAGGGAGGGCGGGCCCCAGCTCGTCACGGTGAACGGGAGCGCCGCGTCCTCCGGCACGGTCATCCGCTTCGGCGCGGTCGTCGTCAGCGAACGGGGCCGCGACAGTGTCGAGCCGACCGTTGCCGTCACCGTCGAGACCACGCCCACGCTGCAGTTCAGGGGGCACGGCCCCGTGGAGAGCCTCGAGGCGAGCGGGACTCCCGGCATCACGAAGGTCGTGCGCGGAGCGGTCTCCGGGATCGTCCTCGAGCGTGTCGTGGTCACCCCGGCGGTGCCCGTCACGGTCCGTCGCGAGCCCGCGTGGCCCGGACGCAAGCGCGTGGCGCTGACGTTCGACGACGGCCCTTGGCCGGGACAGACCGAACGCGTCGTTGCCGAACTGAAGGATGCGGGGGCACGCGCGACCTTCTTCATGGTCGGCTACCTGGCGACGCGCAACGCGGGGATCGCCCGCGATGTGGCCGCTGCGGGCATGGAGATCGGGGCCCACTCCCAGTCGCACAAGCTGCTGAAGCATGCGAGCCCTGCCGTGATCCGCTCCGAGATCTCCGAGGGCATCGCGAGCGTGCGGAGAGCGACCGGCAGGCGGCCCGTCTTCTACCGGCCGGCCGGCGGGTCGGTCAACGCCTACGTCTTCCTCGAGGCCAAGCGGGAGAACGTGCGCGTGGTGATCTGGACCGTCGACCCGCGCGACTGGAGCCGGCCGGGCACGCGCGCGATCGCGCGCCGCGTCCTCGACAACATCCGGCCCGGCTCGGTGGTGCTGATGCACGACGGCGGCGGGAACCGGAGCCAGACGATCGCCGCGCTGAAACTCGTGCTGCACGGCCTGAAGGCGCGCGGGTACGAGATGGTCACGCTGAGCCAGCTGTACTCGCCACCGCCCGCCAAACCCTAGGGGCGGTCGGTCGCCGGCTTGCCGCAGCGGAAGATCCTGCTCGGGGTGACGACGGCGTCGAGCACCGCGTCGTGCTCCTCGATCGGGACCGCATCCACGATCTGCTCGTCGAACGCGAGCGCGATCTTCAGCGTCGTGGCGGGGAGCGCGGCCAACAGGCCGTCGTAGAAGCCGCCACCCATCCCGAGGCGGTGGCACTCCGCGTCGAACGCCACACCCGGGACCAGCACGAGGCCGATCTCGTCGAGCGTCGCCTGCTCGGAGTCGGCGGGCGGCTCGAGCAGCCCGAAGGAGCCCGGCTCCAGCTCGCACGCGTCGCCCCAGTGCAGTGTCAGCGCGCCCGGACCGCTCACGCGCGGGTAGGCGATGCGCGTGCCCGCTGCGCTGAGCATCCGCACCAGCGGCGACGGGTCGAGCTCCTCCGGCATGGCGTAGTAGGCGAGCGCTCCCCGCGCGCCGATCACGCCGGTGAGGCCCGCGGCGCCGGCGGCGTCGCGGATCGCAGCCTCCCGGCGCGCAGGCGGGGCGATCGCCGCGCGGGCGGCGCGGATGCGGGCACGGAGCTCTTTCTTCGACGGCTGCACGGGCGTCATCCCACTCCGAGTGCGGTGAGCACGAGGAGCGCGCCGGTCAGCGCGATNNAGGAACGGCAGCATCATGCCGTTGATCACCTGGGAGAGGATCATCACGGTGATCAGGTTCGCGCCCGGTATGAGGATGATCGCGGCGCCGACGAAGATGACGAACGTGTAGATGCCGATGAACGCCGGCGCCTCCGAGAACTTCCGGTCGACGCCGGCCTCCCACCCGAAGGCCTCGCAGATCGAGTAGCCCGCCGTGAGCGGCAGCACGCAGGCGGCCAGGAACGACGCCGACAGCAGCCCGATCGCGAACAGGATGGTCGCGTACTGGCCCACCAGCGGCGTCAGTGCGATCGCGGCGTCGGACGCCAGTGCGATCACGATCCCCTTGGGGTGCAGCACGGTCCCGGTCGTGACGATGATGAAGATCGCGACGAAGTTGGCAGCGACGGCGCCGGCGATGATGTCCCACTTGGCCAGCGCCCATTCCTTGATCGACGTGCCCTTGTCGACGATGTTGCTCTGCACGAAGAACTGCATCCAGGGCGCGATCGTCGTGCCGGTCAATGCGACCGCCAGAGAGAAGAAGGCGGGGTTCATCTGGAACGACGGGGTCACAAGGGACCGTCCGACCACGAGCCAGTCGGGCTTGGCCGCGAACGCGGTGATGATGTAGGCGACGAACACCAAGGACAGGGCCAGCAGCACCTTCTCGACGTTGCGGAACGAACCGCGTACGACGAGCAGCCACACGACGACGGCGGCGACGGGCACGGCGACGTAGCGGCTCACGCCGAACAGCTCCATCGCGGCGGCGATGCCGGCGAACTCCGCCACGCTCGTCGCGGCGTTGCTCGCAAGCAGCGCAAGCATCGCGAAGAAGGTCGGACGCACCCCGAAACGCTCGCGGATCAGCGCGGCGAATCCCTTGCCGGTCACGGCGCCCATGCGGCCGGCCATCTCCTGGACGACGACGAGCGAGAACGTCATCAGGAACATCATCCACAGCATCTGGTAGCCGTACTTGGCGCCGGCCTGCGAGTAGGTGGAGATGCCGCCCGAGTCGTTGCCCGCGCTGGCCGCGATGATGCCGGGGCCCATCACGGCGAGCAGCAGCCACACGCGGGAGCGCGGCTTCTTGGCGAGGTCGGTTGCGCGCGCGGTCACGGCGGGCCTACGAGAGCAGCCCCGGCACGAAGCGGATCGCGAGCGACCACGCCGCGCCTGCCAGACCGAGGTAGATGAGCGCGGCCAGGATGAGGATCCCGCCCGACAGGATCGACTGGCTGACCCGCCTCCCGCTGTCGGAGACGCGTTCCGCCACCACCGCGACTGCGGTGGAGAGCAGTGTGAGCACGACCAGCGTCAAAGCGAGCGGGGCCGCGAGCGCGCCTGCGATCGCAGCGCTCTCGGTGATGATGTCGCCTATGGCGAACACGGCCAGCCCGGCGACCGCGCCGAGGACGATCCCGACCAGGGTGTCGGTCAGCAGGCGGCCTCCCAGGTGCGGCCGGCCTTCTTCGCCGGGACCCTCGATGAGCCCCGTCGTCGCCCGCGAGGACAGGTCCTCCGCGATGCGCAACACCACGGGGAGGAGGAGCACGGCGCCCGCGACGCCGATCGTCCACGCATCGGAACCGGTTCCGGGCCCGTGCATGAGCGCGCGCGCGGCGAAGGCGAGGGCGAAGGCGATGATCGCCCACACGACCGCCCATGAGCCGGTGCGCCGCAGCCACAGCCATGCGCCCGCGGCGGACTGCATCGAGCCCATGGCGAGCTCGAGGTCCTCGGCGTTCTCCTCTTCCATGACGTCGAGGGCGTCGTCGACGGTGACGATGCCGAGGATGCGCCCGGACTCGTCGACGACCGGCAGGGCCAGCAGGTCGTACTTGCTCATCATCTCGGCGACCTGCTCCTGGTCGTCGTCGGGCCCGACGGTGAACAACTCGCGCTCCACGATGTCGGCGACGCGGGTCTCGGGGCTCGAGACGATGAGGTCGCGCAGCGAGA
>PKWR01000169.1 GCA_003133285.1 Coriobacteriia bacterium | reverse complement strand
AACACGTCGATCCAGCGGGCGTGCGGCGCGCATGCGGTCAGCATCTCGCCACAGACGAGGTCGACGTAGCCGGCCCGGTCCGACGCGTATTCGGGAGGCACCACGTGCGCGCCCAGGAACGTCGTCTCGATGGTGAGTTCCCTGGCGATTCCGAGCAGCCGTCGCTCATCTGGCACCGTGAGCCCGTAGCCGCTCTTGATCTCGACCGTCGTTGTGCCCTGTGCGGTCATCTCCGCGAGCCGCCGCGCCGCGCCTGCCCGCAGCCGTTCGGTCGGGGCGGCCCGCGTCGCCTCGACCGTCGTGGCGATGCCGCCGCCCGTGTAGGGCTCGCCGGCCATGCGGGCCGCGAACTCGGCTGAGCGCTCGCCCTCGAACACGAGGTGGGTGTGACTGTCCACGAATCCGGGGACGACACTGGCTCCGCCGCAGTCGACGCGCTCGTCGGCCTCAGGGGCGTCCTGTGCCCGGCCGACCCACGCGACGGCGCCGCCCTTGGCCACCAGCGCGGCATCGCGCAGCACCCCGAGCGCGCTGCCGTCACCGAGCGACGGGTCGCACGTGACGAGCTCGCCGATGCCTGTGAACAGCGTCGCGGTCACCGTGGGACGTCGCCTTCGCGCATGGGGACACGCACCCCACGTTCTTCCGCGACCCGGGAAGCGATGACGTAGCCGGCGTCCACATGCCGGATGACGCCCATCGCCGGGTCGTTGGTGAGCACGCGCTCGAGCTTCTCGGCAGCGAGCGCGGTCCCGTCGGCGACCGAGACCTGCCCCGCGTGGATCGAGCGGCCGATGCCGACTCCGCCGCCGTGGTGGATCGAGACCCACGTGGCGCCGGACGCGGTATTGATGAGCGCGTTGAGCAGCGGCCAGTCGGCGATCGCGTCGCTCCCGTCGAGCATGGCCTCGGTCTCGCGATAGGGCGAAGCGACGCTCCCGCAGTCGAGGTGGTCGCGGCCGATGACGATCGGCGCGCTCACCCGCCCGTCGGCGACCATCTCGTTGAAGAGCACGCCGGCCTTGTCGCGCTCGCCCAGCCCGAGCCAGCAGATGCGCGCCGGCAGCCCCTGGAACGCGATCTTCTCGGACGCCTGGCGGATCCAGCGGTGCAGTGGCTCGTTGTCCGGGAAGAGCTCGAGCACGGCCTTGTCGGTGGCGTGGATGTCGGCCGGGTCTCCCGAGAGCGCGGCCCACCGGAAGGGGCCCTTGCCCTCGCAGAAGAGGGGCCGGATGTACGCCGGTACGAAGCCGGGGAATGCCCACGCGCGGTCGTAACCGCCGAGTTCGGCCTCCGCGCGTATGGAGTTGCCGTAGTCGAAGACCTCGGCGCCCGCGTCCATGAAGCCGACCATCGCCTCGACGTGGCGCGCCATCGACTCGCGGGCGCGCTGCGTGAAGCCTTCGGGGTCGCGCTCGGCCAGCTCGTGCCACTCCTCGAGGGTCACGCCCAAGGGAAGGTAGGCCAGCGGGTCGTGGGCCGAGGTCTGGTCGGTCACGATCTCGACCTCGAGGCCGCGGCGCAGCAGCTCCGGCAGCACGGCGGCGCAGTTGCCCTGCAGCCCGACGCTCAGCGGACGGCGCTCACGCTTCGCGGCCTCGACGCGCGCGACGGCGTCGTCGAGATCGGCGGTCCACTCGTCGAGGTAGCGCTGATCGACGCGACGCTGCAGCCGGCTCGGGTCGACCTCGACCACGAGCACCACGCCGTCGTTCATCGTCACCGCGAGCGGCTGCGCGCCGCCCATGCCGCCGCAGCCTCCCGTGACGGTCAGCGTCCCGGCGAGCGAGCCGCCGAAGCGCTTCGTGGCGATGGCCGCAAAGGTCTCGTACGTTCCTTGGACGATGCCCTGGGTGCCGATGTAGATCCACGAGCCGGCCGTCATCTGGCCGTACATGGTCAGCCCCAAGTGCTCGAGGCGCCGGAACTCGGGCCACGTCGCCCAGTCCGGGACGAGGTTGCTGTTGGCGATGAGCACGCGCGGCGCCCACTCGTGGGTCCGCATGACGCCGACGGGCCGGCCCGACTGCACGAGCATCGTCTCGTCGGACTTCAGCGACCGCAGTGTGCGCACCAGCGCGTCGAACGACGCCCAGTCGCGCGCGGCCTTGCCCGTCCCGCCGTAGACGACGAGGTCGTCGGGTCGCTCGGCCACGTCGGGATCGAGGTTGTTCATCAGCATGCGCAGCGCGGCCTCCTGCGGCCATCCCTGTGCGGTCAGCGCCAGGCCCCGCGGGGCACGCACCGGACGGGCTCCTGCACTCATGGACGGCTCCCTTCGAGCGTGGTGGCGGTCACTCGAGCTCCCCTGCCGCGGCGCGGGCAGCCGCAACGATGCTCCCGTCGGCCACGAGCGCGTGGACGGCGGCGATCTCGGGGGCGAGCCAGCGGTCGGAGCCGGGGCCCTCGACGTGCGCGCGCACAAGCGCACGCACGTCCTCGGTGACCCGGCCGGGACGCAGAGGCGCGCGCAGGTCGAGCGCCCGGGCCGCGGTCAGTACCTCGATCGCAAGCACACGCCGCAGGCCGTCGATGGAGCGGCGCAGCTTGCGCGCGGCGGACCAGCCCATCGACACGTGGTCCTCCTGCATCGCGGACGACGGTATCGAGTCGACGCTCGCGGGCGCCGCGAGGCGCTTGAGCTCGCTCACGATGGCCGCCTGGGTGTACTGCGCGATCATGTGGCCGGAGTCCACGCCCGGGTCGTCCGCGAGGAACGGCGGCAGGCCATGGGACCGGGCGGCGTCCAGCATGCGGTCCGTGCGGCGCTCCGAGATCGAGGCCAGGTCGGCGGCGGCGATGGCGAGGAAGTCGAGCACGTAGGCCACCGGCGCGCCGTGGAAGTTGCCGTTGCTCTCGATGCGGCCGTCCGGCAGCACGACCGGGTTGTCGATCGCGGAGGCCAGCTCGCGGGTCGCGACGGTCTCGGCGTGGTCGATCGTGTCGCGCACGGCGCCGGCCACCTGCGGGGCGCACCGCAGCGAGTAGGCGTCCTGGACCTTCGGGTCGCCGGTGAGGTGCGACGCGACGATCTCCGAGCCGGCGAGGATACGCACAAGGTTGCGGGCCGACGCCGCCTGGCCCGGGTGAGGGCGCAGCGCCTGCAGCTCGGCGGCGAAGACACGGTCGGTGCCCATGAGCGCCTCGACGCTCATCGCGGCGGAGATGTCGGCCGTCGTGGCGAGGGCCCGCAGGTCGGTGATCGCGAGCGCGAGCATGCCGAGCATGCCGTCGGTGCCGTTGATGAGGGCGAGGCCCTCCTTCTCCTCGAGTTCGACGGGCGCCAGTCCCGCGGCTTCGAGCGCCTCGAGCGAAGCCATGCGGCGCCCCGTGGCGTCGAAGACCTCGCCTTCGCCCATGACGGCCAGTGCGCACGCCGACAGGGGCGCCAGGTCGCCCGAGCATCCCAGGGAGCCGTACTCCGGCACGACCGGCGTGATCCCGGCGTTCAGCAGGCCGGCGTAGGCCTGCGCGGTGACCGGACGCACGCCGGTGCGCCCCGTGCACAGCGTCGAGAGGCGCAGCAGCAGCATGGCGCGCACGACCTCGGTCTCGACCGGCTCGCCGGCCCCCGCGGCGTGCGAGCGGACGAGGGAGCGCTGGAGGCGGTGCCGCTTCTCGGGCTCGATGTAGCGGGTCGCGAGCGAGCCGAACCCGGTGCTGACCCCGTAGACGGGCCGCCCCGACGCGGCAAGCTCCTCGACGTGCTCCCGGGAGGCGGCAACAGCGGCGAGCGCCTCGTCCGATATCGTCACCCGGGCGCCGTGCCGCGCCACGGCGACGACGTCGCCGATCGTCACGGGCCCCGTGCCCAGTGTCACCGTGAGTTCCATATGCGCTGTCGTCCCTTCGTGATGGGCCCGCTCCGTGCCGGGCCGCGATCTCCGTGTCCCGTGCGGGCGAGTCCTATACTTGCGGTACCCCGGCCGGACCGCGTTCATGCGGTGCGGCGACCGGGTCACGACGACAGAGAAGCAGGTGCTCCGTGCCTTCGTCATCGCTTCCCGACGACCCGCTCTGGCCGAGGGCCTCGAGCTGGATCGTGCCCGTTTCCGCGGCGGGCCCGCACGCCGTCGATCTCGCGATCATCGGCGTTCCGGCGTGCCGCACCTCGATCACGCCCACACATGCTGACACTACACCTCGCGCCGTGCGAGCTGCCCTGGCCCGCTACTCCACCTTCGCGGGCGCCCGGGGGGTCGACGTCTCCACGCTCCACGCGGTCGACCTGGGCGACGTCCGCGACCCCGACGGGCCTGCCGGAGAGCTCCGCGTCGCGGCCGCGCTCTCGGGATTCCTCGACACCGACGAGCTTCTCATCGCCATCGGCGGTGACAACTCCGTCACGTTCTCTGTGGCGAGCGCTCTGTCCGCGGGGCGTCTGGGGGAATGCGGACTGATCACGCTGGACGCCCACCACGACCTGCGCGACGGGAAGAACAACGGCTCGCCCGTCCGGCGTCTCATCGAGGCCGGGCTTCCCGGTGAGCAGGTCGTCCAGATAGGCATCGCCGACTTCTCCAACTCGGCGGACTACTCGCGGCGCGCCCTCGATCTCGGCATCACGGTCGTGCGCCGCTCCGAGCTGCGCGGCGCGGACCTTGCGGCGGTCGTCGCCCGCGCGCTCGACGCCGCAGGTCGCGGCGGCGGCCCGGTCTACGTCGACCTGGACGTGGACGTGTGCGACCGGTCCGCGGTGCCCGGCTGCCCCTCCGCCGCACCGGGCGGTATCTCGCCCGACGAGCTGCGCCAGTTCGCCTACCTGCTCGCCCGCGACCCCCGCGTGCGCGCCTTGGACATCACCGAGATCGACGCATCGATCGACGCCCCCGACGGCCGCACCGTACGTCTCGCAGCGCTGCTCGTGCTCGAGGCCGCCGCCGGCCTCGCCTCCCGGAAGGGACTCCGCCCGTGATCCGCAAGGTCCTCGCCGCCCAGAACATCAGCCGCATGTGCCTCGTGTGCGGCACCGACAACCCCGCCGGTCTCAAGGCGCGCTTCTACGAGTTGGAGGACGGCGAGCTGCTCGGCGTCTTCCAACCTCAGGAGTTCCACCAGAGCTACCCCGGACGCCTCCACGGCGGAATAGCCTCCACCGTGCTCGACGAGACCATCGGGCGCGCGGTCAGCATCGACGACCCCGACGCGTTCGGCGTGACCGTCGAGCTCACCGTGCGTTTCCGCAAGCCCGTGCCTCTGGGAGAGGAGATCCACGCGATCGCGCGCATCACGCGCGACTCGCGGCGCATCTTCGAAGGGACCGGCGAGATCGTGCTGGCCG
>PKWR01000031.1 GCA_003133285.1 Coriobacteriia bacterium | reverse complement strand
TGGCGAGGTTGCGCGGCTGGTCCACGTCGCAGCCCCTCAGCTTGGCGATGTGGTACGCGAGCAACTGCAGCGGCACCGAGGCGGGGATCGCCGAGAGCGCGGCGCTCGTCCGGGGCACGTGCAGCACGTGCTCGGCGTGCCGCTCGATGTCCTCGTCGCCGGCCGTGGCCACGACGATGACCTGGGCCCCGCGGGCCCGTACCTCTTGGATGTTGCTCACGACCTTCTCGTAGGTCGGTCCCTGTGTCGCGATGGCGACGACGGGGACCTGCGGGGTGATGAGCGCTATCGGGCCGTGCTTCATCTCGCNNTCCTTGAGCTTGAGCGCGCCTTCCATGGCCACGGGCACGCCCACGCCGCGCCCGATGAAGAGCGACGACACGACGTCCTTGTACTCCGCCGCGCACTCCTCGATGGCGCGAAGGTCCTGCAGCTCTGCCTCCACGACGTCCGGGAGGGTCTGCAGCTCGTCCCACAGCGCCCGGACGCGGTCATCGCTGAGCGTCCCGCGCGCTTGGGCGAGCTTGAGGGCCAGGACGGTCAGCGCGGCGATCTGCGCGGTGAAGGTCTTGGTGGCCGCCACTCCGATCTCAGGGCCGGCGTGGGTGTAGATCACGCCGTCGCTCTCGCGCGTCACGCGCGAACCGACCACGTTCGTGATCGCGATGACCTTCGCGCCGCGCTCGCGCGCCTCGCGCACGCCCGCAAGGGTGTCCGCGGTCTCGCCCGACTGCGTGATCGCGACGACCAGCGTCTCGTCGTCGACGATCGGGTCNNCGACCTGCTCGGGGGTCATCATGAGCTCGGAGAGCTGGATGGTCCCGTCGTCGCCCATGCGGCCGCGCAGCGTCTCGCGGAGCGCGTTCGGCTGCTCGTGGATCTCTTTCAGCATGAAGTCCTCGAAACCGCCCTTCTCGGCGGCGTCGAGGTCCCACTCGACGGTCATGAGCTCGGGGTCATCGACCGTCGCGCCCTCGGCGTCGTACACCGTCACGCCGTCGGCGGTCACCACCGCCATCTCGTCGTCGTGGAGCACCATCACCTCGCGAGTGTGCTCGAGCACGGCCGGGATGTCGCTCGCCACGATGTTCTCGCCGTCGCCCAGCCCGATGATGAGCGGCGAGTCCTTCCGGACCGCCACGATGGTCGAGGGGTCGTCCTTGAACACGACCGCGAGCGCGTAGCTCCCCTCCAGCCGATCCACCGCCTTGCGGACGGCCGTCGCGAGGTCGCCGTCGAGGTAGCTCTCGATGAGGTGCGCCACCGTCTCGGTGTCCGTCTCGCTGCGAAGGATGTGACCATTGCTGGCCAGCTCGTCCCTCAGCGCCGAGTAGTTCTCGATGATTCCGTTGTGCACGACGGCGATGTGGCCGGTGCAGTCGGTGTGAGGGTGGGCGTTCTCCTCGCTCGGGCGACCGTGCGTGGCCCATCGGGTGTGCCCGATGCCGGTCGACCCGCTCAGCGGGTGGTCCTTGAGGGCGTCGCGCAGGTTGCTCAGGCGCCCGATGCGCCGGACGACCTTGAGCTCATCGTCCTCGATCACGGCGACTCCGGCCGAGTCGTATCCGCGGTATTCGAGGCGCGCCAGGCCTCCGATCAGGATGTCGGTGGCGCGACGCGGCCCGACATATCCGACGATTCCACACATATGCTCGACCTCCGGGTCGCTATGGGTCTTCGTGTCCAGCACACCTCTCGGCGGACGAGAGCCGCCCTGGGCGGCGTTCGTCGCCTCGACTCGAGAGTGTGTGCGCGTGGTGCGCGAGATTCCCGTGTCCGCGACCGTTTTGTCTCCGCGGTCACCCGCGGGCTTTGTCGGTGCGGTAACGACATCGGGATGAGATGCCGGGGAGCCATCCGCCGAATGTTTCGATGAGCTCCCGCCTCGTCGACTGCCTCCCGTGGTGCAGGGCAGTCCCGGCGCTCGTGTCGCGCAGGTGGTCAGATGCTGCCAGGCGCCTCCCTTCCGTCACCGGTTCCCGGCGTCGCGTGGGGTTGCTTCACGTAGGAATCGTAGCACCCGCCGGGGGTCCCGTTCGGTCACGGTTCGTTGACGGAGCCGTACCCTGCTCAGCGCAGCTCGCGCTCGACGACGGCGACGAGCCGATCGGCCGAGGCCTGCGCGACGGCGAGTTCGGAGGCCTCGACCATCACGCGGACCAGGGGCTCGGTGCCGCTGGGTCGCACGAGCACCCGTCCTCGGGCGCCCAGCGACTCCTCCTCCGTCAGGATCGCGGCGGCCAGGGCCGCGCTGGTGGAGACGCGGCCTTTGTCGGCCACGCGCACGTTGATCAGCACCTGCGGATAGCTCGTCATGACCGCCGCGAGCTCCGACAGGC
The DNA here is from genome assembly GCA_003133285.1 of Coriobacteriia bacterium. GTDB lineage: Bacteria > Actinomycetota > Coriobacteriia > Anaerosomatales > PALSA-660 > PALSA-660. Next base: position 1,182 of record PKWR01000031.1, on the reverse strand, counting down.
GCTTGCCGGTGACGCGCATGACACGCGCGAGTTGCAGGGCGGTCAACAGGCCGTCGCCGGTGGTCGAATGCTCGAGGAAGATCACGTGACCCGACTGCTCGCCCCCGAGCGTCGCGCCCATCGAGCGCATCTGGTCGAGCACGTAGCGGTCCCCGACCTTCGTCTTGACCACCCGGATCCCCAGGCCGCGCATCGCGACGTCGAAGCCCAGGTTCGTCATGACCGTACCCACGACCGTGTCGAACGGCAACCGGGACTCGCGCTTGAGCTGCGCCGCGATCACGGCCATCATGCGGTCCCCGTCGATCTCGGCGCCCGTCTCATCGACCGCGAGCACGCGATCGGCATCGCCGTCGTGGGCGATCCCGAGGTCGGCGCCGGACTCGCGGACGAGTTCCACCAGCGGATCGAGATGGGTCGAGCCGCATGCGGCGTTGATGTCGGTGCCGTTCCAGTCGCAGTTGATCGGGACGACCTCGGCGCCGAGGCGCCGCAGGGCGATCTCACTCGTGCGCGCGGCCGCGCCGTGCCCGCAGTCGAGCGCGATCTTGAGCCCCTCGAGCCTCTCGGGGACGGTGGCGATCGCATGAGCCACGTACCGCTCCACCGCGTCGTCGATGACGTGCGCGACGCCGACCCTCGCACCGGTCGGACGGACCGGGCGGTCCCCCGTCGTCACGTGGGACTCGATCTCGTCCTCGAGCTCGTCGGGCAGCTTGAACCCGTCCCGGCTGAAGAACTTGATCCCGTTGTACTCGGCGGGGTTGTGAGACGCGGATATCACGACGCCGCCGTCCGCGCCCAGCTCGCGTGTGAGGTACGCCACCGCCGGTGTCGGGATGATCCCCGCGAGGAGCGCGTCGCTGCCTGCGGAGCAGATCCCCGCCACCAGGGCCGCCTCGAGCATGTCACCGCTGATCCGGGTGTCCTTGCCCACGACGATGCGGCCGCGGCCTTCGTCGGAGAGGAAGGCGCCCGCGGCCTCGCCCAGCCGGAAGGCCAGCTCGGGCGTCAGTTCGGAGTTCGCGATACCGCGGACCCCATCGGTTCCGAAGAGACGGGACATCGCACGTCCTTGTCGTCGAAGGGGCGGCTCGTGTCGGATGAGCGCGCCCGGTTGGCCCCCGCCGATGATGATACCGCCTGCGCACGAAAGACCCGCCGCCTCGGATACGAAGGCGG
>PKWR01000038.1 GCA_003133285.1 Coriobacteriia bacterium | reverse complement strand
CGCGCGTCGGCGCGCACGCGCTCGGCGTCGGCGCGCGCGGCGTCCAGCAGCGCGTCGCCCTCGTCCCGGGCGTCGGCGGCTATCCGCGTGACGATGTCGTCTATCGCCACGACGCTACCCTGCGTACGCGGCGCGCAGGCCGAGCAGCATGAGGATGGTGACGATGAGGGACAGGACGGCGTAGGTCTCGACCAGCGCCGGGAAGATCAGCGCGGGCGCCTGCTTGTCCGCGGCGACGATGCCGGCTGCCGAGGCACCCGCTCTGCCCTGCCAGTACGCGGAGATGAAGCACAACCAACCCACGGGCTGGCAGGCGAGGAAGACCTTGAACCCCGCCACTGCCGGTAGATCGACCTTGCCGCCGAGCAGGTTGAAGAACACGAGCACCAGCACGGCCGCGATGAAGCCGTAGATGCCCTGGGTGCCCGGCATGGCGGCGAGCGGTAGCAGCTTGCCGAACTTCGTGTCGTCCTCGGACAGGATGCCGGAGACGGTGGCGCTGGCGACGGCGATGCCCCATGACGAGCCGATGCCCGACAGAATGGCGGCCACGCCGGCCCCGAACAGCGCCCAGTCAGTGCCCGACAATCCAAACATGACGTCCTTCACCATCACGCTCCTTTCTTGAGGCCGGACTCACCGGCGCTGAGCACGACTGCCCTGGTAACGAACCTGAAGGGGTTGAGCGGACGCCCGCCCCCCTCGTAGAACTTCGAGAAGAACTCGACGAACTGCAGGCGCGCGGGGTGCACGAACGCGCCGAGCAGGTTGATGACGACGTTGAAGGTGTGGCCGAAGACGAAGATGGCAGCGGCTGCGACCAGTACGAGGACCGCCCACAGCCAGCCGAGCCCACCCGACGCCCACAGCGCGCCGACCGGCTCCCAGACCATCTTCGCGAGCACGTTGAACACCATGCCCACGAGCGCGCCGGAAAGCCCCAGTGCGGCGAGCCGCGTGTAGGAGAGTATGTCCCCGAGGAAGGCGGACATGCCATACACGGCGTAGGCGCCTCCCAGGAAGGAGATCACGCACGCGCGGACCGCCTTGGAGACGACCAGCCCGGCCGCGGTCACACCCAGGAGCGCCCAGAGGACCCACCCCGGTCCGCCGGCGGCGAGCGAGACGGTCCACCCGATCACGACGACCAGCCACAGCCTTCCGGCCCAGTTGTCCCAAGCGGGAAGGTCGCGGCCGCTGAGCGCGGCTTCGAACGTCCTGCCCTGCATGAGCATCGTTCCGAGCAGTCCGACCACCAGCGCCGCCCGGCCCAGGGTCGGGTTGCCGGCCGCGTACCCGACGGCACACAGCCCCAGCATCGCGAAGAAGAAGATCGTGGAGAGCTGCTCGAATACCGCGGTGCCGGGGTCCCCGCGACGGAACGAGTCGTACGCCGACACGCCCACGCCGAAGAACACCTGCGTGACGCCAAGCCCGACGGTGATGAGCAGGAACGTGGGGAGCTGGACGAGCGGGTCGAGCAGTATGAGCGAACGCATGAACGCCGGCAGGGACTCGACTGGTATCGCGAAGTAGCTGCCGAAGACGACGCCCACGGCCATCGCCGCGGCTCCGCCCAGCATCATCAGGTCCAGGAAACGCTTCACTCCCGGCGCGACGTCCAGTCTGGTCTTGATGAGCCATGAGCCCACGATGAGCATCGCGCCGTACCCGAAGTCGCTCACGCAGATAGCGAAGAAGAGCAGGAAGAAGGGCGCGAGCAGCGGCGTTGGGTCGAGCTCGCGATACGCGGGGCGTCCATACAGGTCCGTAAGCACCTCGAACGGCCGAAGCAGGCGGGGGTTGTCGAGCTCGACCGGCGGGTCCTCGTCGTCGCGCGGCTCGCGGAGCGTGACGTCGAGCGTCGCCTCCCAGGGTGCGAGAGCGGACCGCAGCTCGTCCGCACGGGACTCGCGCACCCAGCCCGCGATGGTGAACGCCCTCTCCGTACTCCCGACGCGCTCGAGGACGTGCGCCGCCGCCTTCTCGCCGTCGACGAACTCGGCGACGGTCACGGCGTCCGCGTAGTGCTCCTCCGCGAGCACCCGAGCCTGCACTTCGGCGGCGATCATGTCCGCCTCGATCTCCGGGATGCGCGCGACCGCCCGCGCCGACTCCTCGGCAGGGAGTCCCTCGAGTCCCGGGAACGCCGTCTCGACGAACTGGGTGGAGGCGAGCGCCGCGCGGACCGCTTCGGCCTCCGACCGGTGCGCGAGCACGATCCACGCCTGCCGCGCGCCGACGCTCCCGTACTCCGCGACGGACGCCAGCGACGAGACCGCGCGCAGCGTCGCACGGATGCGGTCAGGGTCGTTGGAGGGGACGGTGCCCGTCATCAGCGCCACATGCTCGGTGCCCGTCCACTGCGAGATCGGAAGGTGGACGTCGCGCCACGGCGCCAGGTCGCGCACGAGCGCCTCGAGCCGCGACTTCTCCCGCTTGCCGGCCGCGAGGCGGTCGGCGAGGACCTCGCACTCCTCGTAGATGTGTCGCAGGTCCTCGGACACATCGAGCCCGGCGAAGTCGTCGACAGGCATGTGGATCTTCTCGCTCACGAACGTCGAGAAGGGCTGGGTCGGCTTGTGATACCGGCCGAGGAACTCGCGCACGAACCGCGCGTCGGCGGCGTACTCCTCGAGATCGCGGAGCCGCTCGTCGTCGGGGTGGAGGGCCGCGGTCGGGATCTCGACGGGAGACGCCTCGACCTGGACCGCGCCGACGCGCTGAAGGGCGTCGAGCACGTCGTCGAGCACCGGCTGGTACCCCACGACCTCGACCCTGCTCATGCGCGCGACGGCCACGGCTCTATCCCTCGAGCGAGGCGGCGATGCGCCGCACGGTGTCGTCGAGACGGTCGCGGGCCGAAGCCAGCGTCCGCTCGCGGAGCTCCGCGGCCTCGGCGGTGAGGGCGTCGGCCTCGGCATGCGCCCTCGCGAGGACCTTCTCGCGCTCGGCGGCGACCGCGCGACGGGACGCCTCCGCGGCCTCCGCCTCGATGCGGCGCGCGTCCTCGACGCCGGCCGCGCGGATCGCGGCGGCTTCGGAGCGCGCGTCGACGAGCGTCGAGCGCGCGTCGTCCTCCGCGGTCAGGACACGTTCGAGCTTCTCCACGGGCCCTTCTTCCGATGATGCGCTCCGCGGCGGCCTAGCTCCGCTGTGCGCGCATGAATCTTACATGAACCGGGGCCTCGGCTGCGTCCGGGCGCCGCTTGTCCGCGCACCGTATACTGTCGCCACAACCGCTCGTCGGCACATCGGTCCGCGACCCTCATCGGAGCCATGGAACAGACCAGACCCGTCACCCGCACGCGTCGCTCCAGGCGCTCCGTCCGCAATGTGGGCCGGAGCCGTTTCTTGGCCGCGATCGCCGTGGTGCTCCTCTTCATGGTCGGAGGTGCGGCGCTGGCGCTGATCGCGCCCGGCAGGCAGGGCGGCGACTCCGCGAAGGCAGGCGTCTGGAGCGCGGTCGCGACCGACGTTCCCGCGGCGGCCACAGCGGCTACCGCGGCCCCGGCTGCCCCCACCCCCGTCTTCGCCTCCATCCGCGGCGCTGGCCTGCACCTCCCGGTGCCGGCGGCGTCCGTCACCGCCCTCGCCTTCCACCAGTCGTCGTACGCCGACACCGTCGTCATGAAGCCCCTCATCGCGATCGCCGACCCCGCCGTCCTGCGCCGCGCTGCGACCGCCGCGCGCGCCGCGGTCAAAGCAGGCAGGAAGGCGACTATCTGCGCAACGCCCGAGAGCGGTGCCGAGGACGCTGAGGGCGTGTGGACCGGCTCCGCGCTGCAGCTGTGGCGCAACACCAGCGGCGGCAAGATGGACAGCGCCGTCGACTGCGGCGCTGCTCCCGGCACTCCGGTGCTCGCCCCCGTCGACGGCACCGTGATGGAGATCCGTCCGTACAAGCTCTACAAGAAGTACGACGACTTCGAGATCCACATCAAGCCGGACGCGTGGAACGACCTCGACGTGATCGTCCTGCATGTCACCGACCCGGCCATCACCGTGGGCACGCGGGTCGTGGGAGGCGTGACGCGGATCGCGAGTGTCCGCAACCTGTCGAGGATCGTGTCGGGTCTACAGCTGCGGAACTACGTGCTCGACGGCGGCAACCACACGCACGTGCAGGTGAACACGGTCCCCAAGCCGAACGAGACGTGGGTCCTGGGCGAGGACCCGCCGGGGCTCATCCGGCACTAGCGCGCAGCTATGCGGTCGGTGCGCTCCCGGCGTCGGCCCGACGCACGAACCCGCGGAAGCGCCGGTCGAACTCGGCGCGCAGCAGCCTCACCTTGCGCCGGCAGCCGACGCAGTCGAGCCCGATGTCCATCCCGAGTTTCGTGACCTCCCACTCGTTCGTCCCGCAGGCGTGAGGCTTCTTGAGCCGCACGACGTCGCCGACCTTCACGGGAGTGATGGGAACGGCCACGACGCCTCTTCCTGCCGGTGCGGTAGTCTGCAGACACCTATTGTATGTTCTGCCGCGCCCGCCGCGTACCGCAGCCCCACGAGGAGGCCGAGCACATGTCGCGATACCACGTCCTGCGCGCCGACCGCGAGCTCACCGACCCCGCCGCGCTCGCCGGCATCCTGCGTCGCGGGAAGTACGCGACCGTCGCCATGGTGCACGACGGCGAGCCGTACCTCGTGACGCTCTCCTACGGGTGGGACGAGGCGGCTGACGCGCTGTTCTTCCACATGGCGCGCGCCGGTCGCAAGCTCGACGCGCTCGCGGCCGACGCGCGCGTGTGCGCTACGGTGGTCGTCGACGGCGGGTACGTCGAGGGAAAGTGCAAGCACCGCTACGAGTCGGTCGTGATGACCGGGACGATGCGCGTGCTCACCGACCCGGAGGAGGCGCGCGCGGGCATGCGTGCGCTCATCGGCGCCCTCGAGGGCGATTCCGACCCGCTGTGGTCGCGCTACAAGCTGGACGGGCAGAAACACTGGGAGCGCATGTTCATCGCGCGTCTGGACATCGAGAGCATCACCGGCAAGGCCGGAAGCTGACGAACGAGGGAGCGATCATGAAGACACCAGCGATCCTTTCGGTGCTGGGCGAGGACCGCGTCGGCATCGTCGCCGCCGTGAGCGCGGCGCTGGCGGCCAACGGCGCCAACATCGAGGACATCCGCCAAACGATCATCACCGGCATCTTCTCGATGACGATGCTCGTGACCGTCGACGAGGAGGCCTGTCCCTTCGACCGGGTCCAGGCCGAGCTCGCCACGGTCGGCGACGAGCTCGGCCTGCAGATCACGCTGCAGCGCGAGGACGTCTTCCGCGCCATGCACCGCATCTAGAGGAGCGCCACATGCGCATCGAACCCGAGGAGATCGCCGAGACGCTGGAGATGATCTCCCGCCACCATCTCGACGTCCGCACCGTGACGCTGGGGCTGTCGCTGCGCGCATGCGCAGCCGACGACATCGACGAGATCGCGCGGCGCGTCTACGACCGGGTGACGACCGCCGCAGGGCGCCTCGTGCCCGTGGCCGACGCCATCTCACGCGAATACGGCATCCCGATCGTGAACAAGCGCATCTCGGTCACACCGGTCGCGGAGCTCATCGCCTCGTGCGGCGCCCGCGACGTCTCCCCCATCGCCATCGCGCTCGACCGCGCGGGCGCCGAGGTGGGCGTCGACTTCGTCGGCGGCTTCTCCGCGCTGGTCCACAAGGGCATCGGCGAGGCCGACCGGCGGCTCATCGACTCGATCCCGGCAGCGCTGGCCGCCACACAGCGCGTCTGCGCGTCCGTGAACGTCGCGACCACGCGCGCCGGCATCAACTGGGACGCGGTCCTGCTGATGGCGCACACCATCAAGGCCTGCGCCGCTGCCACCTCCGACCGCGACGCCATCGCGTGCGCCAAGCTCGTCGTGTTCTGCAACATGGTCGAGGACAACCCCTTCATGGCAGGCGCGGTCCACGGCTCGGGCGAGCCCGACGAGGTCATCAACGTGGGCATCTCCGGCCCGGGCGCCGTACGCGCCGTGGTCGAGTCCCTGTCACCCGACGCCGACCTCACCGAGGTGGCCGAGGCGATCAAGGCGACCGCGTTCAAGATCACGCGCATGGGCGAGCTGGTCGCGCGCGAGGCGGCGCGCCGGCTCGGCGTCACCTTCGGCATCGTCGACCTCTCGCTCGCGCCGACGCCCGCCGAGGGCGACAGCGTCGCCGCGATCCTCGAGGCGATCGGCGTCGAGCGCTGCGGCGGCCCCGGCACCACCATGGCGTTGGCGCTGCTCAACGACGCGGTCAAGAAGGGCGGCGCGATGGGCACGTCGCGCGCCGGCGGCCTGTCGGGCGCGTTCATCCCCGTGTCCGAGGACGCGAACATGGTCCGCGCCGTCCGCGACGGCGCGCTCACCCTCGAGAAGCTCGAGGCGATGATGTCGGTGTGCTCGGTGGGGCTCGACATGATCGCGATCCCGGGAGACACGCCCGCCGAGACCATCGCCGGCGTGGTCGGCGACGCGTGCGCCATCGGCGTCGCGAACACCAAGACGACGGCCGCGCGACTCATCCCCGTCCCGGGCAAGACGGTCGGCGACGAGGTCGAGTTCGGCGGCCTGCTCGGCTCCGCGCCGATCATGTCGGTCAACGGCTGGGCCGGGACACGCCTGGCACGCCGCGGCGGCCGCGTGCCCGCACCGCTCGGAGGCCTGAAGAACTAGCGACGCCGGATCGCGGCGTCGTGGCGCTGCACCGGCCGACCCCGTCAGGAGCCCAGTACCTTCAGGTAGGCGATGGTGGCGTCCAGGTCCGTGTCGCTCATCTGCCAGCGGGGCATCGCGTCCTTGAGCGGCTTCCCGCTCTCGTCCAGCCCGTCCCGGATGGCCTTCCGGATGGTCGAGTCTGTGAAGCCGGCCTTGATGAGAGCGGCGTAGGTGACATCGGGCGCCACGATGGCGGTCCCGGTCATCATCCTGATCGTGCCGCCCCGGCCGTCGGCGCCGTGACACGACCCGCATCCGCCGCCGCCCATCATGAGTGCGCCAAGAGATACGCGCGGAGCGGACCGCGCGATCTCGCGACCGTCGCTTCCCACGCCCGTCAGCCAGATGCGCTGGCCGATGGACGAGTAGCTGGTCGCACCCGAGCCGCCGCCCATCATGCCGGTACCCGGACCACTTCCCGAACCTCCGCCTTGGGTTCCGGTCGATGCGCCGCTGCCCATCATGCCCGTGCCCGTGGTCCCACCGGACGTGCCCGCGCCCGAGCATGCGGCGGCGACCACCATGACGAGCGCGCCCAGACACACCGGCGGGGGTCTTGCCTCCGGGGTGGCCGGCATGTACGCACTTCGACCCGAAGCGCTGAGGACTCGTGCGTACCGTTCGTCAAACGGGTATCGATAGGTAACGAGTAGACTCGGTCATCGGTCACTCGTGTCTTGCACGCCCTTGTCTTGGCGCGCTGTCTGGAGGCGGTCCGATGTTGGAGAACCTGGATCCGAAGCCCGTATTCCACTTCTTCGAGGAACTCACCAAGATCCCCCGGTGCTCGGGCAACGAGAAACAGGTGAGCGACTACCTGGTCGCCTTCGCCAAAGAGCGGAGGCTCGAGGTCTTCCAGGACAAAGCGCTGAACGTGATCATGAAGAAGCCCGGGACGGCGGGATATGAGAAGTCTCCCGCCGTGATCATCCAGGGACACATGGACATGGTCTGCGAGAAGTCCAAGGGGTCCCGTCACGACTTCTCGAAGGACCCGCTCTCCCTGAGGATCGAGGGCGACTTCGTGCGTGCGGACGGCACGACGCTCGGGGCTGACAACGGCATCGCCGTGGCCTACGCGCTGGCCATCCTCGACAGTACCGACATCCCCCACCCGCCGATCGAGCTCCTCGTCACGACGAGTGAAGAGACCGGAATGCACGGTGCCCATGCCCTCAAGGCGGACCGCCTCACCGGGAAGACGCTGCTCAACGTGGACGCCGAGAACGAAGGCGTCCTCTTTGTGAGCTGTGCCGGCGGAGTGGACCTCGTGAGCGAGTTCGACACCCATTGGGAGAAGGCCACGCACGGCGCGCTGCTCATCGAGGTCTCAGGCCTCAAGGGCGGTCACTCGGGCATGGAGATCGTCAAGCAGAGGGCGAACGCGATCAAGCTCCTGGGGCGGTTGCTCGACGCCGCACGGGCGGCGGGCGGATTCAATCTCGCCGCGATCTCGGGCGGGACGAAGTCCAACGCGATCGCACGGGACGCGCAAGCGACCGTCACGGCGGACGCCGCCGTCCTCGGGAAGATCAAGACCATCGTGGGCCGTCTCTCCAAGGACCTGCAGAAGGAGTTCGTCGTCGAAGACCCGGACCTCGAGGTCACCGTCGCGCCGGCCGACAAGGTCGCGCGGCAGCTCGACAGCGTCTCCACGGGCAAGCTCATCGACTTCCTCCTCGTCGCCCCTCATGGCGTCCAGTCGATGAGCAGCGACCTCGCGGGCCTCGTGCAGAGCAGCGTGAACCTCGGTGTCCTCAAGCAGTCGGGCGAGTCGATCACGCTGACGATCTCCGCGCGGAGCTGCGTCGACTCGATCAGGGACTACCTCACCCGCAGGATCGAGGCCCTGGCGGGGCTGGTCGGCGCGAAGAGCACCAGGACCGGCGAATACCCCGCTTGGCAGTACGAGCCCGACTCCAAGATCAGGGAGCTCTGCGTCAGCGTCTACAAGGAGCTCTCCGGCGAAGATGCGCAGGTCCAGGCCATCCACGCCGGACTCGAATGCGGCCTGCTCAGAGAGAAGCTGCCGGAGACGGACATGATCAGCTTCGGACCGAACCTCTACGACGTGCACACCCCTCAGGAGCGTCTCAGCATCAGCTCGGTCGCCAACACGTGGGCATTCCTTACATCTGTGCTCGCGAAATCCAAGTAGCAGGAGGTGCAGGGTGGACAAGAGAAACACGGGGCTTTCCAAACTGGCATATGAGGGATGTAAGGGCGAGGACTACGTGCCTTACATCCCGACGACGGAGGCGATGCCTGAACTCACCGGATACTCGATCATCATGGGCGTGCTCTTCGCGCTCATCTTCGCCGCGGCGAACACCTATCTCGGACTCAAGGTAGGCATCACGATCTCCGCGGGCATCCCGGGCGCGATCCTGGCGACCGGCCTCCTGAAGGGGCTGTTCAGGAGGAACAACATCCTGGAGGCGAACGTGGTCGCCTCCCTGTCCGCGATGGGCGAGTCCATCGCGGGCGGCATCATCTTCGTGCTTCCGGCGCTGATCCTGCTCGGCTTCGGACTCAGTGTCACCACGATCGTCATCGTCACGGTCATCGGCGGTCTCATGGGTGTGTTCTTCATCACGCCCGTGAGGCGCTACCTCATCGTGGAGGAGCATGGCACGCTCATCTACCCCGAGTCCATGGCCGCAGCCGAGGTCCTCGTCACCGGCAGTGAGGGCGGCACCGGCTTCCGCACCGTCCTCCTCGGCATGGGCGTCGGAGGCATCTACAAGCTGCTCTCCGGCGGGTTCATGTTCTGGGGCGAGAACGCCTCCTACACCATCACGTCCTATCAGGGGACGATCATCGGCGTGGACACGCTCGCCTCTCTCATGGGTGTCGGCTTCATCGTCGGGACGAAGACGTCTTCGCTGATGTTCGCGGGCGGCCTGGTCGCCTGGCTCGCGCTCATCCCGCTCATCAAGTTCTTCGGGTCCGGCATAGCCCACCCGATCTTCCCCTCCACCGTGCCGATCGCAGAGATGGGTGCCTTCGACATCTGGTCCAAGTACATCCGCTACGTGGGCGCCGGCGCCGTCGCGGCAGGTGGCTTCATCTCACTCGTCAGGTCGGCTCCGACGATCATCGACAGCTTCAAGAAGGCCCTCGC
>PKWR01000069.1 GCA_003133285.1 Coriobacteriia bacterium | reverse complement strand
ACTACATCGACGAGTCCGAGGTCCTCACGCCCGCCGACGAGGAGCATCACATCAACAAGTGGGACTTCCGGGTCCCGTTCGTCTGCGGCTGCCGCAACCTGGGCGAAGCGCTGCGCCGCATCGGCGAGGGTGCCTCGATGGTCCGCACCAAGGGCGAGCCCGGCACGGGCAACGTCGTCGAGGCGGTCCGCCACATCCGTGCCGTGAGCGATGAGATCGCGTGGCTCTCCGGCCTGCGCGGCGAGCAGCTGTACGCCGCAGCGAAGGACCTGCAGGCCCCGTTCGAGCTCGTGAAGTGGGTCTCCGAGAACGGCAAGCTGCCGGTGGTCAACTTCTCGGCCGGCGGCATCGCGACACCCGCGGACGCGGCGCTGATGATGCAGTTGGGTTGCGACGGCGTGTTCGTCGGCTCCGGCATCTTCAAGAGCGGCGACCCGGTCAAGCGGGCCAAGGCGATCGTCGAGGCCACCACCCATTTCGAGGACGCGGACATCATCGCCAAGGTCTCGCGCGACCTCGGCGAGGCGATGGTCGGCATCAACATCTCCGACATCCCCGAAGGCGAACGCATGCAGGAGCGTGGCTGGTAGCGTGAAGATCGGAGTCCTCGCGCTCCAGGGCGCGTTCCGGGAGCACATCTACGCGTTCGAGGCGCTTGGCGTGTCCACGGTCGCGGTCAGGCTGCCTCATCAGCTCGAGGGCTGCGCCGGGCTCGTCATCCCCGGCGGCGAGTCGACGGCGATCGGCAAGCTCATGGCCACCTACGGCTTCTACGAGGCCGTCGCGCAACACCACGACGCCGGCATGGCGGTCTGGGGCACCTGCGCGGGAGCCATCCTGATCGCCCGGGACGTGCGGGATGCGCTGCCCGACCAGCGGACGCTGGGACTCATGGACATCTCCGTGCGGCGCAACGCGTACGGCCGCCAGGTCGACTCGTTCGAGGCCGACCTGGACGTCGCCGGCCTTGACCAGCCGTTCCGGGGCGTGTTCATCCGCGCGCCGTGGATCGAGGCCGTCGGCGAGGGCGTCGACGTGCTCTCTCTCTACGACGACCGCATCGTCGCGGCGCGCGAAGACGACCTGATGGCGACGACGTTCCACCCGGAGCTCACCGGGGATCCCCGTTTCCACCGGCTGTTCGTCGAGCACGTCGTCGGAGCGCCACGCCGCTAGCTCCTTCCGGCCGAGCGGCGCTCGCGTGGTCGAATCGGGTATCCTTACGAGCGGTCATCCTCCCGCGCGCATGCATGCGCGCGTATGCGAAAGGGTCCGCCGATGTCGGGTCACTCGAAGTGGGCAACCACGAAGCACCGCAAGGCCGCTGTCGACGCCAAGCGGTCGAAGCTGTTCAGCAAGCTGTCGAAGGTCATCACCGTCGCGGCCAAGACCGGTGGCGACCCCAACCCCGCCAACAACGCGTCGCTCGCCGCGGCGATCGAGAAGGCGAAGAGCTACTCGCTGCCCAAGGACAAGATCACGTCGGCGATCGACAAGGCGTTCGCCGCCGGCGGCGGCGCCAACTATGAAGAGGTCATCTACGAGGGCTACGGCTCCGGCGGCATCGCCGTCTACGTCGAGGCCCTGACGGACAACCGCAACCGCACCGCCGCCGACGTCCGCGCGGCGTTCACGCGCGCGGGCGGCGCGCTGGGAGCCACCGGGTCGGTGGCGTTCCAGTTCGAGCGGCGCGGCGAGATCGTGATCATGAAGGAGGGCGCCCCCGACGAGGAGGAGCTTCTCATGGCGGTCATGGAGGCCGGCGGCGAGGACCTCGAGGACAACGACGACGTGTTCGTCGTCGTGACGAGCCCCAACGACCTGGAGAACGTCAGGAAGGGCCTCGAGGCTGCCGGGATCAAGGTCGAGGAGGCCGAGCTGGCGATGCGCGCGAAGGTCCCCGCGACGGTCACCGCGGAGACGGCCAAGAAGGTCTTCCGCCTCATCGATAACCTCGAGGACAGCGACGACGTCCAGGACGTGTACCACAACATGGACATCACCGAGGAGATCGCCGAGGCCCTCGACCTGTAGGCCAGGCGGCTTCGGCGTACATTCAGGGCGTCCCGTTTCCGGGGCGCCCTGAATGCTCTTTTGCGCCTGTCGGTGCGGTGCCGTAGACTGAACATATGTTCGATTGGCGACGGTGGAGCAAGGGGTGCGCGTGTCCGTGATCATCCTGGGCATCGACCCCGGACTGGCCAACACGGGGTGGGGGATCGTCGAGTCCGACGGCAGCCGCTTCCGCTGCCTGGGCTACGGGTGCATCCGGACCCTCGGGACCGACGACACGGCCCGGCGCTGCAAGGTCGTCCGCGACGGCCTCGCCGAGCTCATCGGCCGCTATGCACCCGCGGAAGCCGCGATCGAGAACATCTACTTCAGCCGCAATGTCGCGACGGCCATGACGACCGGTCACGCGCGGGGTGCGGCGCTCATCGCCGTGGCGGACGCGGGCATGCCGGTCGGGGAGTACGGACCGGGCGAGATCAAGCTCGCGGTGGTCGGGACGGGCACCGCGGACAAGGGACAGGTGACCTACATGGTCCGGACCATCCTCGGGTTGGATCACGACCCGACGCCCGACCACGCGGCCGATGCGCTCGCGGCCGCGATCTGCCACGCGAACCAGCGGGTCGCGCGGGCACGGGAGCGCGCCACGCGCGAGACGACGGGGACCGGCCGATGATCGCTTTCGTGACCGGCAAGGTGGCGGCGCGGGCCGCGAGCTACGCGATCGTCGAGGTCGGCGGCATCGGCTATCGCCTGATCATGTCGACGTCGTCCCTGGCCGCTCTCCCGGCGGAGGGCGACGAGGTCACCGTCCACACGCACCTTCACGTCCGCGAGGACGAACTGACCCTCTACGGTTTCGAGAGCGAGGACGAGCGCGAGCTTTTCGAAGCGCTCATCGGAGTGTCGGGTGTCGGCCCGAAGGTCGCGCTCGCGGTGCTTTCCGCGCTGAAGCCGGACGTGTTGCGGACCGCACTCGCGCGTGACGACGTGGCGCTGCTGTCGAGCGTGCCGGGCGTGGGCAAGAAGACGGCGCAGCGGCTGCTGATCGACCTCAAAGACAAGCTGGGCGCGCCCGAACTCGGTGCCGGGGGCGGCGGCGGGTCGTCGCACGCGGCCATCGAGGCGCGTGACGCGCTGCTCGCGATGGGATTCTCACCCGCGGAGGCGGCTGCCGGGTTGCGTGACGTGCCGGCGGGAGCCACCACCGAGCAACTGCTGCGCACCGCGCTCAAGGCGCTGGGAGGTGCGCGATGACGGCGGGACTCTCCAGCGAGTGGACACCTGACGACGAGGAGCGCCTCGTCTCCGCGCGCTTCACTCCCGACGACATCGAGATCGACCGCTCGCTCCGCCCGAAGCGCCTGACGGACTACTTGGGCCAACCCAAGGTCAAGGAGTCGCTCGGGGTGCTCATCGAGGCGGCCGCGGGGCGCAACGAGCCGCTCGACCACGTCCTGCTCTCCGGGCCTCCGGGTCTCGGCAAGACGACCCTCGCCGGAGTCATCGCCAACGAGCTGGGCGTGACCATGAAGACCACCAGCGGACCGGCGATCGAGCGCGCGGGAGACCTCGCGGCGATCCTCACGAACCTCGAAGAGCGNNCTCGACGTCGTCATCGGCAAGGGGCCGGCCGCGCGCAGCTTGCGCCTCGATGTCCCACGATTCACGCTGGTGGGCGCGACGACGCGTACGGGGCTGCTCACCGCTCCGCTCCGCGACCGTTTCGGCATGTCCTTCCGGCTCGACTACTACGCCCCCGATGAACTCGAAGCGATCGTGAAGCGATCCGCGTCGATCCTGGGCGTGGACATCGACGGCGAGGG
>PKWR01000042.1:18234-18425 GCA_003133285.1 Coriobacteriia bacterium | reverse complement strand
CCGCGGGCAAGCGCCGCGTCGGTCGCACCGGCGGCCAGGGACGCGCGAGCGGATCCGGCAACTCCGGCGGTTACCGCGGCAAGCGCGCGTAGCGCTCGCTCGAGACGCATCACACAAGAAGGGCCCCGGATCGCTCCGGGGCCCTTCTTCGCGTGCCGTGCGGCGCGGGGTCAGTCCCCGTTGCGGTTGCG
>PKWR01000042.1:0-18111 GCA_003133285.1 Coriobacteriia bacterium | reverse complement strand
TGGCCGGGAAGATGCGCTTGTCCGCGAGGCGACGGTCGAGCCGGAGCTCCATGTTGCCGGTGCCCTTGAACTCCTCGAAGATCACCTCGTCCATCTTGGAGCCGGTGTCCACGAGCGCGGTCGCGATGATCGTGAGCGACCCGCCGAACTCGATGTTGCGCGCCGCGCCGAAGAACTTCTTGGGCGGGTAGAGCGCGGTCGAGTCGACACCGCCGGACAGGATGCGTCCGGACGCCGGGCTCGCCAGGTTGTACGCGCGGCCGAGGCGGGTGATGGAGTCGAGCAGGATCACGACGTCGTAGCCGCTCTCCACCAGGCGCTTGGCGCGCTCGATGCACAACTCTGCGACCAGGATGTGGTTGTCCGACGGCATGTCGAACGTCGAGGAGAGCACCTCGCCGTGGATCGAGCGCTCCATGTCGGTGACTTCCTCAGGGCGCTCGTCGACGAGCAGGCACATGAGGTAGACCTCGGGGTTGTTCGCGTGGATCGCGGCCGCGATGTCCTTGAGGATGGTCGTCTTGCCTGCCTTCGGCGGCGAGACGATCAGCCCGCGCTGGCCTTTGCCGATCGGAGCCACGAGGTCGATGATGCGCGTCGTGATGGCGTCCGGCTTCCACTCCATCCGGAACTTCTCGTCCGGATAGACGGGGGTCAGGTCCTTGAACTCCTTGCGCCCGCGGTTCTCCTCGGGGCTCTTGCCGTTGATGCCGAGCACCTTCTGGAGCGCCGCGTACTTCTCGGTCTCCTTGGGCGGGCGGACCTGGCCGCGGACCATGTCGCCGCGGCGCATCTCGTGCTTGCGGACCGCCGACATCGACACGTAGACGTCCTTGTCACCGGGCAGGTAGCCGCTGGTGCGCAGGAAGCCGTAGCCCTCCGGCAGGATGTCCAGGATCCCCATCACGTCGACGAACCCCTCGGCCTTCACGCGGGCCTCGAGGACGGCGTCGATGATCTCGTCCTTCTTCTTCAGCGGCTTCGTGTCGAGACCGAGCTCGGCGCCCATCGCGCGGAGCTCCGCGATGGTCTTCGGCTCGAGGTCGGCACGGGTCACTGACGGCTGCGGCACAGCTTCGGCTTGCTGGGAACCGCCGCGGCGGCCGCGCTTGCGGGGGCGTGCACTCATGAATTCTTGACCTTCTCCCAGTCGGCGAGGAACGACTCGAGCCCGCGGTCGGTCAGCGGGTGCTTCACGAGGTTCTTCAGCACTGCGAACGGAACGGTTGCGATGTCGCACCCGATGAGCCCGGCCTGCACCACGTGGTTGGCCGAGCGGATCGACGCGGCGATGACCTCGACGTCGTGCCCGAAGTCGTAGTTGTTCACGGCCTGGACGGTCTCGGCCAGATGCGCGATGCCGTCCTCCGAGATGTCGTCGAAGCGGCCGACGAAGGGCGAGACGTAGCTGGCGCCGGCGCGCGCGGCCAGCAGCGCCTGCGGCACGGTGAAGCACAGCGTCATGTTCACCTTGATGCCCTTGTCGAACAGGCACTTCGTGGCGGCCAGGCCCTCGGGCATGACCGGCACCTTGACGATGATGTTGGGGGCCAGCGCGGCCAGCTCCTCGCCCTCGCGGACGATCTCGTCGCGGGTCAGGCCGACGGTCTCGCCGCTGACGGGGCCGGGGCACAGCTCGCAGATGCGCTGGAGGTGGGCGTGGAAGTCGGCGAGCTTGCCGCCTTCACGCGAGTAGAGCGTGGGGTTGGTCGTGACGCCCGAGAGCACCCCCCACGACGCGGCCTCCTCGATGTCGGCGAGGTTCGCAGTGTCCAGGAAGAACTTCATGTGGCGTTCCTTTCGTTCGGTCGTTGTTCTGCTTCGATACTCCGGCGCGTCGCTGGTGACGCGCTGTCCTACTTCTTGGCGCGGCGCCGGGGTGCGAAGTCGTCCCCCGTGGCCACGGTGACGATGAGCTCGAGCGTCTCGGCCACCGTCGTGTCGAGCTGCAGGCTGTGCACGATCGGCGTTCCGTGCTCTTTGGCAAGGTCCTCGATGTAGTGCCCGAGCAGGCGGATGTTGTCGAAGTTCGCCCGGTACTTCTCGAGAGGGCGGCCGCCGTCCGTCTGCACCTCGCGGATGTAGAAGTGGCTTCGGTGGGCGTCCTCCTCATCGACGGTCACGATGAGCTGCACCACGGATGCGTTGTGAAATGCCGCGGGGTCGATGTAGCCGGGAACGAGGTGGATGCCCTCGACGATCATGCTCTGGCCCTCGAGCACGGCGCGTTCGATGAGGGACTTGATCCCCGTCGTGACCACGGCAGTCTGCTCGCGGAATCCGACGATCACAGGATTGGCCCCCTGCGGTACCGGGACCCGCAGGCCTCGCCAGGCGTTGAACGACGATTCGTAGATCGCCGGCATGAGGTCCTTTGAGAAGATACCACGCATGACCTCACGAATGGAATCCGTCGAGATGATGCGCGTGATGCCGAGCCGGTGCGCGACTTCCGTCGCGATGGTCGACTTGCCGACTCCGGTGGTCCCCCCGATCAGCACGATCAACGGCGTGTCGCGGCGCGCGACCTCGTCGAGACGCGCATAGCGGTCGGCGTAGACGTCGCCCGCGGTCTCTCGCAGCGTGTCGGCCGCGAGGCGGTGCAGGTCGGCGGTCGAGATCTGCACGCGGCCCGAGTCGCGGATCGATCTCTCCACGGCCGCCGCCACGGCATACGAGCGGCTCGGCGCCATCCCGGTCGCCATGAACGACTGCGCCATCAGGCCCTTGCTGTACGGCAGCCCGTGCCGTGCCTCCGAGATGATGATCGGTCGGCGCTCGTCGTCGGTCATCGTCCAAGCCTTTCTGCGGCGCGCGCCTGCGCGAGGCGCGCCAGGGAGAGAGCGGTCGAGTCCAGGTCGTCGCCGCCGACGCGCAGCGGGACGTTGTCGGCGAGCACGGTCGGGACGCCGTACTCCTCCCCCGTCATCGCGACGACGTCGATCGCCGCGGCCTTGAGTTCGGTCACGAGCAGATCGAAGGAGCCGGCGGCGGCCTCGAGGTCCTCGCGCAGCCGCGCGCGGTCGGACAGGTGGGGGCTCGACGCGACGACCGCACACCCGTAGCGCTCCTCGAGATGGGCGGCGAGCACCGGCACGAGCTGGTGGGGCGCGGTGGTGGCGAAGAAGACCCTGCGCCCCTCGATCGGCTCGAGCGGACGAGGACGGAACGTGATCGTGCTCACCGCGACGTCGGGACGATGGCGTCGCACCGCGGCGACCAGCGCCGCCGTGCGCTCGGGCGCGACGAGCGCAGGCTCGGCGCCCGCGATGACCACCGCGTCCGCGGCGTCGAGGCGCAGCGGGCCGAAGTAGTCGGTCACGTAGCCCGTCCCCTGCGACGCACCGATGACGAGAAGTGAAGCGTCTGCGTGCACGGGTGGCGTCGCCGCCCCCGAGCCTTCGACCATCAGGATCGCCGCACCGAGGCCGTCGGCCAGACGGGCGCCCTCCGGCACGTTGCTGAACGAGGTCCGCCCCGCCATCCCGCCCCCGCACCGGCGGCAGCCGACGGTCATCACGCGGCTCATCACCGCGTCCTCGTAGTTGTCCGAGCTGGCATGCCTCCCCTGCCGCGCGAAACCGATGAGGTCCTCGGTCGTGAGGCGGAGCTCGTCGCCGCGCAGGAGCTCCGGCGTCTCGGGGCCTCCGCGGCCCATGGCGAGGACGACGGGAGTGATCCCGACGGCCGCGAGCAGGCGCGCGATGTGCGCCGAGACGGCGGTCTTGCCAACGCGCTTCCCGGTGCCGACCACCGCCAGGGTGGGCGTGCGCGTCATCACTCCCGCAGCGGGCGGTTCGAACCGGAAGTCGGCGCCTTGGTAGGCGACCCCGCGGCCCAAGGCGACGCTGGCGAGACGGAAGCGGTCCGCGCTCGAGACGACGGGCTCGTCCGACAGATCGATCACCACGTCGGGTGCGTAGACGTCGATGGCGTCCGCGAGCGCGGTGACCGGGTCGGCACGCCGGACGACCGGCACGCCGTAGGTCCCTGCATCGACGACGGCGTCGACCTTCTCGGTCCCGCCGGCGAACACCGCCGCGACGACGTGATGCGCCACGCCCAGGTCCTCGAGCGCCGCGCGTACGACCGGCGGATAGTGCTCGCCGTCGATGAGCACGAGGGCACGGCTCATGCCAGGCCCTCGCCGTCAAAATCGATCTGAGGACGCCAGCGGCACTCGTGCTGGTGCGCCTTGCGGAAGTCGGCCACGACCTGCTGCGCGCCGCCCGTATGCCGCCGGATGACGCGCACGCGGTCGGAGAACACCTCGAGGACGTTGTAGCCGGGCTCCTCACGTCCGCGGACCCGCACGGAGGTGGTCGTCCCAGCGTTGACGATGAACAGGTCCTCGAGACGCCAGACGTTGGGCACGTGCTTGTGGCCGCACAGCACCAGGTCCACACCGCTCTCGGTCAGCACGCGCAGCAGGTCGCCGGCGTCGGCCACGATGTTGCGCTCGCGACCGGTGCCCGGCACCGGCACGAGGTGGTGATGGATGGCGACGATCTTGAACTCGGAGGGCTCGCCGAACCGTTCCTCGAGCCAGCGGTACTTCTCGCGGCCCACTCGGCCGCTGTCGAGGTCCGGCTCGGACGAGTCGAGTCCGATCAGGTGGACGCCGTCGATCCGGATCTCGGGGCTGCGAGAGCCGAAGAGCGCCTCGAAGTGCACCTCGCCGACGTTGCGCGCGTCGTGGTTGCCCGGCACGATCAACATGCGGTCGCACTCGATGCGATCGAGCAGCGCGCGCGCCTGGTCGTACTCGTCGCGAAGGCCCATGTCGGTCAGATCGCCCGTGACCACGACGATGTCCGGGTCCAGGCCGTTGACCTCCGCGAGCATCTCCTCGGCCAGCGCGGACCGGAAGTACATCGACCCGCAGTGCAGGTCGGATATCTGCGCGATGACGACGGGCTTGTCGGCGGACACGGCGCGCCTCCTTGAGGATGGGTCGCTAGCGGATCGTGGGGGTCGACGGCGTCAGGGCGGGCCCTGCGGCGCCGACGGCGCCGAGGCGGTCCACGAGACCGGTGAGCTGCTGGAGCAGCGTGCCCAGCGACTCGTCGGTGTAGGTGACGACGTTGGGCTCACCCACGATATTCCCCAGCTTGCCGGCGCGGTTCACGGCATCCGTATAGTTGCCGATCGTGTCGACGAGCCCGAGCTCCTTGGCCTTGATCCCCGGCCAGGCCCAGCCGGTGGCCAGCTTGCGCACGTCGGCATCGGACATCTTGCGGCCCTTGGCGACGATCGCGATGAAGTTGTCGTAGGTGAGCCGAACGTCGGCCTGCAGCATGGCCGTCTCGGTGGTCGTCAGCCCGCGCCACGGCGAGCCGGCGTCCTTGAACTCCCCCTCGTGGATGGCGATGAACTTCACGCCCAGCTTCTTCGCGAGCCCCGAGTAGTCGCCGATCTCCATGATCACGCCGATCGACCCGACGGCCGAGGAGTTGGTGGACATGATCTCGTCGCACTGCGAGGCGATCATGTAGGCGCCCGAGGCGCCCACGTCGCCGATGCTCGCGATCGTGGGCTTCGTGCAGCGCGCGACCTCGACCGCGATCTCCTCGGATGCCGACGCGGTGCCGCCGGGCGAGTCGATGCGGATGATGATCGCCTTGACGGCGTCGTCCTCCTCGGCCTGCTTGAGCTGCGAGATGACGACCTCCGGCGTGACGTTCCCTGCCGTCAGCCCTCCGGCCGAGACGCCCGATATCTCTCCGCTGATATAGATCACGGCGACGGAGTCGCCGCCTACGATCTTCGATCCTCCCCCGACGAAGGAGGACACGGCCGCGATCGCGCAGCACCCCAGCAGGAGGAAGACCCCGCCGACGATGCCGAGCGTCCACCACAGGCCCGCGCGCGAGCAGCGCTGCGGCGGCACGGGAGGCTGCCATGCGGGCGGCTGCGGGGCCTGCCACGCAGGCTGCGCAGCGGGGGGAGCGTCCATCGAAGGAGCCGGGCCGTTCAGGGGCTGGGTGTCCATCGTCAGTGCCTTCCGTTCGCGGCGGATCAGTCGGCGACGGCGACGGCGCCATCACGGTCGACAGCGATCACCTCGGGCGTCCTGCGCCCGGCGCAGCGCGCGAGCGGGCCTGACGCGCGCTGCGCCACCTCTCGGGCGCGCTCGAGCGCTCCCGCGTCGTCGACACCCGAGACCAGTCCGATGACCGTGGGGCCCGCGCCGGAGAGCGCGGCCCCGTCCGCTCCCGCTTCGAGCAGGGCGCGTCGCACCTCTTCGAGGTCCGTGACGGCCGCCGCCCGATAGGGCTCGTGCAGTCGGTCGCTCATGCCGGGCCCGATCAGGTCGGCCCGCCCGAGAGCCAGACCCGCGGCGAGCAGACCCGCGCGGCCGGCGTCGAACGCGGCGTCGGCGTGCGGCACGCTCGCGGGGAGCAGCGCACGGGCCCGGCGGGTCGAGAGCCGCTGCTCGCTCACGACGATCACTGCCGCCAACCCGCCCGGCGGGTCGATGTGCGTGGTCCGCGGCGTGCCGTCCTCCGTCCAACAGATGGTGAACCCGCCGAAGAGCGCGGCGGCGACGTTGTCGGGATGTCCCTCGAGGTCCGCCGCCAATCGGAACAGCTCCGCGGCCGGCAGCGCGGCGCCCGTCAGTTCGTTGGCGACGACCAGTCCGCCGACGATCGCGGCCGAACTCGAACCGAGTCCCCGACCGAAGGGGATCGCGTTGTCGCACGAGACGGATGCGCCTCGAATGTCGCCGACCGCGTCGAAGAGCCGGCGCATCGCGACGACGACGAGATTGTCGCGGCCGGCCGGCTGGTGCTTCTCGCCTTCTCCGGAGACCGAGATCTCCCAGACGCCCGGCTCCGCGAGAGCGGCGGTGACCCGGTTGAACCGCGACAAGGCGAGCCCGAACGCGTCGTAGCCCGACCCGAGGTTCGCGGTGGATGCCGGGACTCTGACGGTGACGGGGGGCACCTCGACGCCTACAGGTCCTCGACGCGGATCACGGCGGCGACCTCGGTGACGACGTCGAGGCCCTGGATGTCGTCGAGCGCCGCGCGCACGGCGCCTTCTGCGGCACGGTGGGTCACGTAGACGATCTCCGCGTCTCCCGACTCGCACACGCGCTTCTGGATGACCGAGGCGATCGAGACGCCATGGTCGCCGAACCTCGAGGCCACGGCCGCGAGCACGCCGGGCCGGTCGGCCACCGCGAAGCGGATGAAGTAGCCGGTCTCCAGGTGCGAGATGTCGCGCACGGCGAGGTGCTCGTTGCAGGTGCACCCGACCAGGTTGAGGCAGCCGGAGCGGAGGTGGCGAGCCACCTCGATGACGTCTCCGACGACCGCCGAGGCGGCCGGGAGCGACCCCGCACCCTCGCCGAAGAACATGGTCTCGCCCACGGCGTCGCCGGTGACGTAGATGGCGTTGTAGACGCCGCTGACCTTGGCGAGCGGATGGCTCACCGGGATCATCGTCGGGTGCACGCGGATGTCGATGCCGTCGGCCTCGCGGCGCGCGATCGCCATCAGCTTGATCGCGTAGCCCATCTCCGCGGCGTACGCGATGTCGATGGGAGTGATGCCGCGGATGCCTTCGACCGGCACGCGATCGACTGTGACCCTCGAGTTGAAGGCTATGGATGCGAGGATCGCTATCTTGGCCGCCGCGTCGTGCCCGTCGACGTCGGCCGTCGGGTCGGCCTCGGCGAAGCCCTTGGCCTGCGCCTCCGCGAGCGCGCTGTCGTAGTCGAGCCCGTCGTCGGCCATGCGGGTCAGCATGTAGTTGGTGGTGCCGTTCACGATACCCATCACCGAGACGATCTCGTTGCTGACGAGCGAGTGCTTCAGCGGTCCGATGATGGGGATGCCCCCGCCGACCGACGCCTCGAACATGATGTCGACGCCGGCCTTCGACGCGGCGTCCATGACCTCCTGGCCGTTGCTGGCCATGAGCGCCTTGTTCGCGGTGACGACCGACTTGCCCGCGTGAAGTGCGGAGAGCACGACGACCTTCGCAGCGTTCGTGCCGCCGATCAGCTCGATGACGATGTCCACGCGATCGTCCGCGATGACCTCCGCGGCGTCCGTCGTGAACATCTCCCCCGGCAGGCCCAATGCGGTCGCGCGGGACGCATCGCGGTCCGCGACCTTCACGAGCTCGATGTCGACGCCCGCCCGTCGCGAGAAGTCCTCACGGTGCGCGCGAAGGATCTCGACCACGCCGGAACCGACGGTACCTAGTCCCACGAGGCCAACGCCGATGGTGCGCATGCTGCCATCCCTTCGGGTGCGCCGGGGCTTCATCCGGCGTCGTCACAGGGTTTGTATGAGCAAGGAGACGCGGCGCGGCGAACGCCGCGAGCACTGGTGAGTATACCCCACGCCCCCACGCGCCCGCGCATCGGCCCGCCCGCGCGGGCACGCGCCAAGGCACGGCCGCTGCCCCATCGCGCTCCCCCGGTCCGCACCGCCGCGATCGCATAAGGGAGCTCTCACCTGAGTCTCACCGCATGCTCACCGCGCTCGGCGAGGATGGCAGGGCACGAAGTCAGCGGGCGACCGCATGCCGAGGGCCGCCCCACCGACCACGGAGGTTGCATGTGAAGAAGCGAATGATGCTGGGAGCCCTTGCGCTCGCGACAGCAGGCCTTGTAGCCGCTTTCGCGTCGAGCGCGTCCGCGCTCCCCACGAAGACGACTGACTGCGCCGTCTGCCATTCCGGCAAGACGCTCGTAGTCGCCGCCACCGAGACCGCGAACAACGGGACCGCCGCCACCTACCGCGTGGATGCACCGGGCGCGACCGTCGTCGCCGTCTTCGACGGAGCGACGAAGATCGACCAGGTCACCGGCGCGACCGGCTCGATCACGGTCCCCGTCGGCAAGACCTATGTTCTGCAGGCCGTAGCCGGCCCGACCAACACCGACGGCTGGGGCACGAAGAGCATCAACCCGGTCGCGTCGACTCCGACGCCCACGACCACCGACACGGTGGCCCCGGTCACCACCTCTGACGCCACCGCCACCTACGCCGGCACGGCCATGATCCACCTGACCGCCACCGACAACGCCGGCGGCTCAGGCGTGGCCTCGACCCACTTCGTTCTCGATGGTGCCGCGCAGGTCTCCGGCACCGCCGTCATGGCGAACACCGTCGGCACGCACACGCTGGCCTTCTGGTCGGTCGACGCGGCCGGCAACGCTGAGGTGCAGAAGACCGTGACGTTCGACGTCACCGCGGCCCTCCCGACCCCCGGCACCACGGCCACCCCGGACCCGTCCGCGCACCACACGCGCGACACGACCGGGACCGCAACGGCGCGGATCCACGTCATGGCCGCTCACGGTCATGGTGCGGCCGGCCTGACCGTCACGCTGACCAACACCCTCACGGGCACCGCGGTCACCGCGATCACCGACGGTCACGGACGCGTCACCTTCTCCAACCTGGCGAAGGGCACCTATACCGCGAGCGTCACGCTGCCCAACGGCCACGTCCTGACCAAGACCTTCAGGGTCGGACACGACAAGCGGACGATCACGCTCAAGGACCATCGTCACCACATGAAGCAGCATGTTGCCGAGCACGGGCGCGACGCCATGATGACAGTGGCCTGGAGCCAGACCATCCATGCCAACTGCCCCATTCACTAGCTGACCACAACCACCCCTACAAGGCGCTCGTCGCGAGGTAGCGACGCGTACCTGCACGAGAACGAGAGAGGGGCCGTCACCGAAAGGTGGCGGCCCCTCTCTCGTTGCGTGGAGGGTCACTCCCCCCGCGTGGGTGCCGCCTCGGTCGATGCGGTGGCCGCGTCCGCGCGGGCACGGCGGCGTCGCAGCGACCAGAGCACTCCCAGCACCACGACCGCGAACAGGCTGAGTGCCGCGCCGAGCGCCAAACCGGGGGTGGAGTACCGCAGCTCGATGACGTGGGCCCCGTCGGACACCGGGATGCCCGTGAAGCCGACGTTGGCCCTGACGAGCGGGGTCGGGACGCCGTCGACGGTCGCCTTCCAGCCGGTCGAGAACGGAACGCTGAGGAACAGGAGCCCACTGCCCTTGGACGTCACCGAGCCGCTGATGGAGTCCGTCCCGATGCGGACGTCGCGCATGCCTTCCGCCCTGAGCGCATCGACGTGCTGCGAGAAGGAGCCCATCGGTACCGCGTAGACCTTCAGGTCCGCGTAGTGGAGCGTCATCACCTTGTCGAAACGCAGCGTCAGCGAGCCCGGGCTCGTCGCGAAGTATCCCAGGTTGATCAGCGTCTCATCGTTGCCGAAGTAGTAGCCCGACTTGCGGCCCCTGAGCGACTCGCTCTTCGCAGGCCCGGCCGTACGGGCCGTCACCCGGAGGTAGTCCGTCCCGACGGGCCGCGGGTCGATCCCCGTGAGGTCGACGTAGAGCTCCGAGTCGACGACAGGAGCGAAGGTCAGGTCGAGTCCGGTGTTCTTGCGCTTCGTCTTGAGCACCCGGGAGGCGGGGTCGAAGATCGCCGCGCCCGACGCCACCGCAGAGAACGGGACTTCGACGACCTCGGGGGCCGCCGCCGAGCGCGGGACGCCGGAGGCCACCCCGTCGGCCAGGACGACGCGTTGCAGCAAGGCCTGCTGCTTCTCCAGAGGCGGGAGCGCCGCATACGCATCGGCCGAGACGGCCGAGTGATAGACGTAGCCGATCGGCAGCGCGTTGCGGTTCTCGAACACGGTCGTGGCGCCGATGGTCGAGGTCGCGACGAACCCGTACGGGACGTACTGCGTGCCCTTCCCGGACGCGAGGTAGTAGCGCACGCCGTTCAGCGTCTCGAGGGCCGCCCGGTCGTCGAGCCCGGCGAAGTCGAACCCGAGGCGTATCGGACGGTCCTGAAGCCCCTTGAGGTACTCGAGGACCCTGTCGTCCATCAGCGAGAAGTAGAACGACACGCCGTTGTAGCCTTGGACGAGCTGGTCGTTGGACTCGGAGAAGCCGAGATCGCTGCCGTGCACCAGGTCCTGGTTGTCGACGCGCGCGACGGCGGCGCCCGGAAGCGCGGCGGCCTCCATCCCGGCGTTTCCGGTGAACCGGTCGAGCACGGTCCCCGCCTTCACGTATTGGGTGAGACGCGGGTCGAACCGCTTCCAGTAGGTCTCGGCCCCGGCCCCCGCGATCCCGATCACGAGGAGAAGCACGACGGCGCCCCTGAAGATGCGCCGCGAGGGCTGCGTCTCAGCGTCGGCCACCGAAGCCGCCACCCCGCGACGCGCGCGGCGCGCCTCGAGCGCGAACACGCCCAGGTACGCCGCACCGAGGCAGAACGTGGCGGCCACCGCAAGATCCAGTCGCAGCGACCTGCCCGCTCCGAAGCCGGCCAGGACGCCGTACGTCAGCAGCGACGCTCCCATCGCGGAGAACTCGCGGCGGGTGAACGTGCGGCCCTCGGTCAGGAGCGCCGCGACGGCGGCGGCCAGGAACAGGCCCCACATGAACAGGAAGCGGTAGCTGGGGAAGTCGAACCCGTTGAACACCTTGCCGACGAACGGGAAGACCAGTGACAGCGGGAAGAGCACGAGCATGACCTTCAGCGTGGTGTGGCGCTTCCGTCGCATGAAGAGGACGGGCAGCAGCAGGAAGCTGAGGATCGAGAACCCGCAGAAGGCCGAGTTCGCGCTGCCGAACGGCGTGGCAAGGGCCACCAGGTAGGAGCGGTAGGTCGCCAGGTCCGCGAGCAGCCCTGTGGCCTGCAGCCCCGCCGCCCGGGAGCTGGCCATCGTGCCGAGGAAGACCGGGATGAGCACGATCCCCGCGAGGGTGGCCCCGAGGGCATACGTCCCGCCGACGTCGAGCAGGGTGCGACCGAGCTTGCGGACCCGCCCGCCGGCCGGAGTGACCTCGACGAACCGCAGGACCGCATAGATGACCGCGATGATGCTGACCTGGTAGAAGTAGTAGAAGTTGCTCCCCGCGAGCAGGGCCACGGCGCCGGCCAGCACCCACCACCTGCGCTTCCGCAGCGCGTACTCGATCCCGAGCAGGATGAGCGGGAACCAGACCATCGCGTTCATGAACCACGGGTGGCGCATGCTGAACAGCGCGTAGGTCGCGAACGTGTAGATGAGCGCCCCGATGATGGAGGCGTAGCGCGATGCCCTCATCTCCCGCAGGTACGCGTAGCCGGCGAGGCCGGCGAGCAGCACGCGCAGGAAGTAGAGTCCCGCGTAGACCGCCTCCAGGGAACGGACCGGGAAGATCAGGCTGATCAGGGCGAACGGGTCGGCCAGGTAGTACGACATCGTCGCCAGCACGTCCGCCCCGAACCCGAGTCTCCACGTCCACATCTCGAACCCGTGCAGCGGGTCGCGCAGGAAGGCGAGCACGGCCTCGCGGCAGTAGTAGAGCGCGGAGAAGTGCTGGGAGAGGCCGTCGAACTCCCACACGCTGGAGACCCCGTACTTCGCCAGCCACCAGAAGACGAGCGCCTCGCACGCGATCAGGAGCGCGGCACATGCGGCGATGCCGGCGATCTCCGTTCTCAGGAGCTCGCGGCGGGCGGGGGCCTTCTCGGGGACGTTCGCGGATCCGTCGAGCGGCATGCGTACTCCTCGTCCTCGCCGGCAGAAGGGCCGCTCAACCGCCGGTTCGATGGGCTGAGCGTCGGGGTCTCGCTGACAATGCGACACGGCCCCCGGCAGTGCTGCGATTATAGCCGCGGCGTTGCCCGACTGTCGCATGAGCGATCGGGCGCGCGGCCGCTGAAGGAGAGGGGCCCCGGGAGATCCCGGGGCCCCTCCTGGCGTACGGGGACTGAAGCGGCCCTAGACGACATCACATCTCATGAGATCGTCATACGTCTCGCGGCGCACGACCGTGCGCGCCTCGCCGGCGTTGACGAACACCACAGCGGGACGCACCTGCTTGTTGTAGTTGCTCGACATCGACTGGCAGTAGGCGCCGGTCGAGCACACGCAGACGACGTCGCCGGTCTCCACGGCCTGGATCGGCGTGTCGCGGGCGATGAGGTCGCCGGTCTCGCAGTGCTTCCCGGCGATAGTCACGATCTCGGTCCGGGGCTGGTCGGCCTTGTTGGCCACGAGGCACTCGTACCGCGCGCCGTAGAGCGCGGGCCGGATGTTGTCGGTCATGCCGCCGTCGATCGCGACGTAGGTCCGGATGCCGGGGATCTCCTTGATGGTGCCGACGGTGTAGAGCGTGACGCCGGCGTTGGCAACGACGGCGCGGCCCGGCTCGATGAGGATCCGGGGCACCGGCAGGCCGTTGCTCTCGCACTCCTCCTTGATGCCGTCCACGACCACCTTGCCGAACTGCTCGATGGTCGAAGGCTCGTCCGCGAGCCCGTACTTGATGCCGATGCCGCCGCCGACGTCGAGGTCGATCACGGACTGCCCGGTCTCCTCGAGTACGCGGCGCATGAAGTCGACCATCACCTCGATGGCCTTGCTGTAGCTCTGGAGCGCGAAGATCTGCGACCCGATGTGCATGTGAAGGCCGGCGAAACGCAGGCCGGGTAGCGCCGCGGCGACGCGCACGCCCTCCATCGCCAGCCCGTGGTTGACGCCGAAGCCGAACTTGCTGTCCTCCTGGCCCGTCTGGATGTAGCCGTGCGTGTCGGGCTTGACGCCCGGGGTCACGCGCAGCAGGACGGACTGCTCGACGCCGCGAGCGCTTGCGATCTCGCTGATGCGGTGCAGTTCGAGCAGAGAGTCGGCGATGATCCGGTCGACGCCGGCGTCGACCGCCTCCGTGATCTCGGCGATCGTCTTGTTGTTGCCGTGCACCTGGATGCGCGAGGCCGGCACGCCGGCCGCGAGCGCGATCGCCAGCTCACCGCCGGAGGCGCACAGCACCATGCACCCCTCTTCGTGCACGACGCGGCACATCGCCTTGCACATGAACGCCTTCGCCGCGTACACCGTCTCGACGTCCTTCCAGTGGAAGGCCGTCCACTTCCGGAACTCGCGCAGCTGGTTGCGGATCTGGGCCTCGTCCATCACGTAGAGCGCGGTGCCCTGCGTGCGCGCGAGCTCCACCATGTCCACGCCGCCGACCCACAGGTGGCCATCGCGGATCTCCGCGGTCATCGGCAGCACGGACGACAGGTCGGCGTTCGGATCGACCGGTTCGGCCGGAACGGGCTCCTCGAGCGCGATGGATCCCATGACTACATCCTCTCCGGGGCGGAGACGCCGACGAGCGCGAGCACGCGCTCCAGCGTCAGGCGCGTCGCGTCGACGAGCGCGATGCGGGCGGCGGTGAGTGCCACGTCGTCGGTCACGACGCGGCACAGCGTGTAGAACTGGTGGAACGCGCCGGCGAGGTCCTCGGCGTAGTACGGCAGCTTGTGGGGCGCGAGCAGCTCGGCCGCGAACTCCACGACCTCGGGGAACTCGGCGAGTTTCCGGATCAACGCGAACTCGGCCGGGTCCTGCAGCGCGTCGAGCGAGGTGCCGATGGGCGCCAGGCGCGCTGCCGCAGCGGCGGCGTCGATGTCGGCATCCGCGGCGAGCCCCACGGCCTTCCGCAGGATCGAGCAGATGCGCGCATGCGCGTACTGCACGTAGAAGACCGGGTTGTCGGAGCTCTGCTCCTTGGCGAGGCCGATGTCGAAGTCCAGCGGCTGGTCGGTCGAGCGGCGCAGGAAGAAGTAGCGGGCCGCGTCGGCCCCCACCTCGTCGAGCAGCTCCTCGAAGGTCACCATCTCGCCGGTGCGCTTCGACATGCGCACGACCTCGCCGTTGCGCAGCAACGTCACGAGTTGGCCGATGACCACGTCGAGCTGACCCGGGTAGCCCAGCGCGGCCACCGCCGCCTTCATCCGCGGCACGTAGCCATGGTGATCGGCGCCCCAGATGTTGATGACGCGGTCGAAGCCGCGCTCGAACTTGTCCTTGTGGTAGGCGATGTCCGCGGCGAAGTAGGTGTACTCGCCGTCGGCCTTCAGAAGCACGCGGTCCTTGTCGTCGCCGAAGTCCGTGGAGCGGAACCACACCGCGCCGTCGAGGTCGTAGATGTATCCCTTCGCGGCCAGCTGCCCGATGGCGCGCTGGACCTCGGTGAGGCCGTCGGCGCCCTGCATGTGCAGCGTGCGCTCCGAGAACCAGACATCGAAGTCGACGCCCATGCCGTGCAGCACCTGCCGCAGATGGGCGAGCACCTGCGCGTACGCCTTCTCGCGGAAGTAGTCTTCGCGCGCCTGCGGCGTGGCGTCGAGCCAGCACACACCTTCGGCCTCGTAGATCTCGCGCGCGATCTCGGCGATGTAGGCGCCCTGGTACCACTCCGGCTCGAAGGTCGTGGTGCGCCCGCACAGCTCGAGGTAGCGGGCCGCGACGGACTTCGCGAAGATGTCCATCTGGACGCCGGCGTCGTTGACGTAGAACTCGCGCTCGACCTGCCAGCCGGCATGGGCGAGGATCGCGGCGAGGCTGTCGCCGAGCGCGGCCCACCGGCCGTGCCCCACGTGCAGCGGGCCCACGGGGTTGGCGGAGACGAACTCGACCTGGACGCGCCGGCCGTGCCCGAGGTCCACGCGGCCCCAGTCGTCGGCCGCTTCGCGCACGAGCGCGACCTGACGGCGCAGCGCGCTCTCGGAGAGACGCAGGTTTATGAAGCCGGGCCCCGCGACCTCGACTCCCGCGACATCCGGATGTCCGGCGACGCGGGCGGCGATCACGTCGGCCACGGCGCGCGGGCTCGTCCCGGCCGCCTTGGCGCTCTTGAGCGCGACGTTCGTCGCCCAGTCGCCGTGCGCCGGATCGCGTGGCCGCTCGATCTCGACTTCGGGGACCGCGCCGAGCCGCAGCTCGCCCGCGTCGATCGCGCCTGCGATGGCATCGGCGACCAGTGTGCGCAGCGTGTCCTTCATGCGGCTCTCTCAGCAATCGTCGCGACCTCGGATGTGAGGAGTAAGAATACCACTCGGGTCGGGGCACTCCCCCTCGCCCCCGTGTCCGACCCGTGCGCTACGCTGCACGCGCGGACGGCGGACGGAGAGCGGGCGATGAGAAGACCGCGTGGCGTGGCACAGGTCGTCGTGATCGTGGTGCTGCTGCTCGCCGTCGCCATCGGCCGCTACCCGTGGCCGCGCGTCGCCGGTCAGGCCGCCGCACCGACCTCCGGCGCCGCCCGCACCTCGACGGAGCCGACCGCATCCTCTCCGGACATCGGGGCCGGCTCGCTCGTCGCGGCGACGGTCTCGCGCAACGTCGACGGGGACACGCTGCACGTCCTCACGTCGTCCGGCGCGACCGAGAAGGTCCGCTTCATCGGCGTGAACACGCCGGAGTCCACCATCGAGCACGAGCCGTACGGCAAGGAAGCGTCGAACTACACCAAGAGGCGGCTGCCTGTGGGCACGCGCGTGTGGCTCGAGACCGACGTCGGCCTGCGCGACCGATACGGGCGGCTGCTCGCCTACGTGTGGCTGTCGCCACCGACGAGCCGCAGCGCGGCGGAGGTGCGCGCGAAGATGTTCAACGCCGAGCTGCTCGTCCAGGGCTACGCGCAGCTGATGACGATCCCGCCCGACATCAAGTACGTCGACGTGTTCGTGCCGCTGCAGGCCGCGGCGCGCGACGCCTCGCGCGGGCTGTGGGGGCTTCCCTAGGCCCCGTCAGGCCTCGTCGTCGTCCGCGCCGATGTAGTACGCGGGCACGCTGCGGGCCTTGTAGAGCAGGTAGAGCGCGTGGATGCCGCGGTCGTCCCCGCCACGGCGGGACAGCTCCTCGAACATCTCGAGGGCGAGGTCCAGGCCGGGCAGGATGGTGTGGCGGAGCTCCGCCTCGGCCTTGGCGATGCGCATGTCCTTGATGAAGTGCTTCACGTAGAAGCCCGGAGCGAAGTCACCTTCGAGCATCCGGGGCGCGTAGTTGGTCAGCTGCCAGGAGCCGGCGGAGCCGGCGCAGATGGACAGCAGCATCAGGCGCGGGTCGAGCCCAGCCGACTCCGCGTACACGAGGGCCTCGCACACCCCGACGATGTTGTTCGCGATCGCGATCTGGTTCGCCATCTTGGTGTGCTGGCCGGCGCCCGGAGCGCCCTGGAACACGACGTTGGGCCCGAGCACGCGCAGAAGCGGCTCGACCGCGTCGAACGCCTCGCGCTCGCCGCCCACCATGATCGTCAGCTTTGCGTTGATCGCTCCGACGTCGCCGCCCGATACGGGGGCGTCGAGCGCGACCACGTCGTGCTCGAGGGCCTCCCGCGCGATCCGCATGGCGAGCGACGGCGTCGAGGTCGTCATGTCGATGAGGATCGTGCCCGGCGAGCAGCTCTCGATGATGCCGCAGGGACTCAGGTAGACGTCCTCGACGTCGGCGGGATAGCCCACGATCGTGATGACGACGTCCGCGCCCATGGCGGCTGCGCCGGGGCTCGGGCACCACACGGCGCCGCGCTCGACAAGTCCCGCGGCCTTGGAAGCGGTCCGGTTGTGCACCCTCAGGGAGTAGCCGGCGTCGAGCAGGTGCCCGGCCATCGCCGCGCCCATCACGCCCGTACCGACGAAACCGACGACCGACCCCGGACCGATCATCGTCCGCGACCTCCCTTGGATGCCCCCGATGCCCTCGCTCGAGTATACCCGCCACGGTCATGCAGGCGTGCTCACGCTATCATCGAAGGAGCACATCCACCGCGACCAGCGCGGCCCCCGGCAGGAAGACCACCTATGCAGTGTCCCCAGTGCGGCGTCGAGTCACCCGACGGCGAGACCACGTGCCCCTCGTGCGGCGCGATGCTCGAGCCTGCCGCGGAAGCCGCCGTTCCGAACCGCGGGGCGCGGGGCGTCCGCATCGGCTTCGGCGTCCTCATGGCGCTCGTGTTCCTGCTGGTGGCGGCCGTCGCCATCCTGCGCCCCGCGCAGCCCTCCCCCGCCCCTGTTCCGTCGAGCGTGCCGACCGCGTCGGTCGAGCCCACCGCCCCCGTCGATCCCGACCGCGCCGCCATCGAGGCCGCCATCCGGGGCTTCTATGCGACGATCGACGCGGGCGCGTCCGTCACCGTGAGCCCGTACGTCGATCCGAAGGGCCGCGGCGGCGCCGTGCCGCGTGCGGTCGACGCCTCGGGAAGCACCACCTTCACCATCGCACGCGCGGTCATCGGCACCGGGTCGGCCGACGTCTTCGGCCGCGAGAGCCGGTCGG
>PKWR01000072.1:1715-4666 GCA_003133285.1 Coriobacteriia bacterium | reverse complement strand
ACGACCTCGGCGTCGGACGACGGGCCGTTCGCGCCGAGAAGCTCGACGCCGACCTGGGTGAACTGTCGGGCCTCCCCGCGTAGCGACGCCTGCTCGCGGTAGACGTCAGCGGCGTAGCACAGCCGCTGTGGGCCGGACTCGTCGCTGAGCCGCGAGGCCGCCAGACGCGCGATGGGGAGCGTCATCTCAGGTCGCAGCGCGAGCAGCGAACCATCGAGGTCGACCATGCGGAACGCGGAGTTCTCCCACGAGGCGCCCGCGCCCGCCTCGAGCGTGTGGTACTCCTCGACGGCGGGGGTCTCGACGAAACGGAAGCCGTAGCCGGCGAACACCGCCGAGGCGGCGGCCGTCACGGCGCGCCGCTCGGCAGCCTCCTCGAACAGGACGTCTCGAAAACCTCGCGGTGTCACGGGTCTCATCTTGGGTGAGTTCCCTTCCTGCGCCGGGCTCGTTGCTTTATCACAGTAGAGTGCTACCGCGATAAAGTACCACTCTCCGCCTCATGCGGCAATCCCCTAGCGCTCGTGTACCGCGTCGGTCCCGAACACCTCCCGAAGCTCCGAGTGAAGCCGGTGCGACGTCTTGTCGACGTGGTAGGTCTCGGGTGGCAGCCGGTAGGTCTTCGTCCCGCCCCCCGCGGTCACCTCGACCTGGACGGCATCGGGCCCCGGGTAGCGCGCCACCAGCTCCTTGAACCACCCGAGGACCGCGGAGTCGTTGAACCGCCCGCTCACGTCGCACACCAGCAAGGTGCCGGGCGGCCGGGAGAAGGAGCCGTCGTCGGTCAGCGGCATCACGTCCATGACCTGCAGTTTGGTGCCGCGGTCGGTGACCTCCACCTTCGCGCGGATCCGCAGGACCGCGTCCTCGACGAAGAGCGGTTCGAACCGGGCGTAGACGTTGCCGAACAGCCGCCCCTCGCGGAATCCGTCGAGGTCCTCGACCGTGAAGTCGATCATCTGCTTGCCGTTGCGCGTCAGGACGCGCGCGACGGACGTCAGGATCCCGGCGAACCAGCCGGCGCGGCCGTCGACCATGCCCTCGTCGTCACCGAGCGAGATGGTGCGCGCCCCTTCGATGACGTGGGCCATCTCCCGGAGGGGATGGTCGGAGACGTAGATGCCGAGCATCTCCTTCTCGAAGGTGAGCTTCATCGCCTTCTCCCACTCGTCGCCGTCGGGCTCGGGCACCTTGTACTCGAACCCGTGCTCGGCCGCTCCGTCGAGTTCGAAGAGGTTGATCTGGCCCCGCTCCTTGTCCTTCGCGCGCCGGGCCGCCAGGTCGATGGCGTCGTCCATCATGCGCATGAGATGCTTGCGCGTGTAGCCGGTCGAGTCGAACGCGCCGGCCTTGATGAGCGCCTCGAGCGTCCGCTTGTTGAGCGCCCTGGGGTCGACGCGCAGGCAGAAGTCCTGCAGCGAGGTGAACCTCCCTCCGCTGCGCCGCTCCTCCACGATCACGGCGACCACGCCAGCGCCGACGTTGCGGATGCCCGCGAGCCCGAATCGGATGCCCTCGGGCACGGCCGTGAAGTCCGCTCCGGAGGAGTTCACGTCCGGCGGCAGCACGTCGATGCCCCCGCGCTTCGCCGCGGCGACGTACTTCACGATGTTCTCGGTCTTGCCGGAGAAGCTCGAGAGCAACGCCGCCATGAACTCACGCGGGTAGTGCGCCTTCAGATACGCCGTCTGGTACGAGATGAGCGCGTAGGCCGCGGCATGCGACTTGTTGAATGCGTACTGCGCGAAGCGCTCGATGTCGTCCCACAGGCCGTCGACCATCCGCGCGTCGTAGCCGTTGGCCACGGCGCCGTCGATGAACTCCTTCTTCAGCGACGCCATGATATCGGCGATCTTCTTGCCCATCGCCTTGCGCAACTTCTCCGCCTTGGCGGCCGAGAAGCCCGACATCGTCATCGCGATGCGCATGACCTGTTCCTGGTACACGATCGCGCCGTAGGTCTCCTCGAGGATCGGCCGCAGCCGGTCGTCGTAATAGGTGATCCTGGTGCGCCCGTGCTTGCGGGCCACGAAGTCGGGGATCGAGTCCATCGGTCCCGGGCGGTAGAGCGCGACGACGGCGACGATGTCGGCGAAGACCGTCGGCTTGAGCGTCTTGAGCACGCCGCGCATCCCCGGGGACTCGACCTGGAAGACGCCGTCGACGTCGGCCCTCTGGTAGAGCTTGAAGGCCTTCGCGTCGTCCCGCGGGATCGCCTCGAGGTCGATGTCGACGCCGTGGTTCTCCTTGATCGCGGCCAGCGCCTTCGCCAGCACGGTCAGCGTGCGCAGGCCGAGGAAGTCCATCTTCAGAAGGCCGAGGTCCGCGACGAGCGTCCCCTCGTACTGGGTGACGATCTGCTCGCCCTTGGTGTCGCGCTTCAGCGGCGTATGGAAGTGCAGCGGGTCGCGGCAGATCACGACGCCGGCCGCGTGGATGCCCTCGCCGCGCACGAACCCCTCGAGAGCCGAGGCGGCGTCGACGATGCGCTTGGTGTCGGCGTCGGTGTCGTAGGCCCGCCGGAGGTCGGGGTTCATCTTCAGCGACGACTCGATCGTCGCCTCTGGCCCTTCCTGGATCATCTTCGCGACCTTGTCGGGCACGCCGAAGGGGTAGCCGAGGATGCGTCCGGCGTCGCGGACGGCGGCGCGCGCCTTCATCGTCGAGAAGGTGATGATCTGGGCGACCTTGTCCGCGCCGTACTTCTCGCGCACGTACTCGATGACCTCGCCGCGGCGCTCGTCGTCGAAGTCGATGTCGATATCCGGCATGTCCGAGCGGTCCGGCGACAGGAAGCGCTCGAAGATCAGGCCGTGCTCGAGAGGGTCGAGCGCGGTGATGTGCAGCGCGTAGGAGATGATCGAGCCTGCCGCTGACCCACGGCCCGGCCCCACGCCGATACCCTGGTCCTTCGCCCACTGGATGAAGTCCTGCACGACGAGGAAGTAGCC
>PKWR01000072.1:0-1635 GCA_003133285.1 Coriobacteriia bacterium | reverse complement strand
AGCTCGACGTTGCAGCGCTCGGCGATCTCGAGCGTGTTGGAGATGGCCTCAGGATACTCCGAGAGCGCCTCCGCCATCTCCTCCTCGGTGCGCATGTAGAAACGGTCGCACGAGAAGCGCATCCGCTGCGTGTCGTCGAGCACCGTGCCCGTCGAGATGCACAGCAGCATGTCCTGCGTCTTGGCGTCCTCGGCGTGCACGTAGTGGATGTCGTTCGTGCCGACGAGGGGCAGCCCCTTCTCGCGCGCGATGGCGGCCAGCTCGCGGTTGAGCTGCACCTGCGTCGTGCCGTTGTCGGCCGTTATCCCCTGCTGCTGCAACTCGACGTAGAAGTCGCCCTCGCCGAAGATCCCGGAGTACGTCTCCGCCCAGCGGCGGGCCTCGCCCAGCTCGCCGTTCTCGACGGACTTGCTCAGGATGCCGGACATGCAGGCACTCGAGCCGATGAGGCCCTTGCTGTAGTGGCGCAGGAGCTCCTCGTCGACCAGCGGCTTGTAGTAGAAGCCCGCCACCCACGCGTCGGAGACGATGGCCATGAGGTTCTGATAGCCCTGCAGGTCCTTGGCCAGGAGAAGCAGGTGGTAGATGTCGGGCTTCTGGCCGCGCATCAGGCGCGAGCCCGGCGTGAAATAGACCTCGCAACCGAGAACAGGCTTGATGCCCCCCTTGCGCGCTGCGCGGTAGAACTCCACGGCGCCGTACATGTTGCCGTGATCGGTGAGCGCGAGGGCCGGCATCTCCAGCTCCTTGGCGCGCGCAACGAGGTTGTCGATCTTCGCAGCGCCGTCGAGCAGGGAGTACTCGGAGTGGGTGTGCAGGTGGACGAAGGACACGAGGCGGCTCACGCCTCCCGAAGGTGATCGAGGACGGTCTTGTAGCCGTCGGCGCCATAGTTCAGCGCACGGCTGACGCGGCTGATCGTGGTCGACGAGGCGCCGGTCACGTCGCGGATCCGGCCGTAGTGCTCGCCGGCGGAGAGCATGCGCGCGACCTCGAGGCGCTGGGCCATCTCCTGGATCTCGCGCACCGTGCAGATGTCCTGCAGGAACGCGTAGGCGGCGTCAGGGTCGCCGAGCGATGCGAATGCGACGGCGAGGCGATCGACGTCGGCGGTGCGAAGACGGTCCGCTGGCATGGGCTTTCGGCCACCACTCCCGGGTCGGCGATTCAGGCAAGGAACACCTCCCGATGGTAGCACCCGGCCGCGACACGAAAGACCCGCCGCGAAGGGCCGCCGAGACGCGATGTGACGGGCGGGAAGTCCTTCTGACGAGCGGACGAGCGGGGCCCGAGCTGCCCTGCCTAGACCACTCCGTCGCGCCGCAGAAGCGCCGTGGTCACCGCGAACGCGGGCAGGCACCACTCGAGCAGACCCATCATGATCTCGCCCTGGTCGCGTCGCATCGAGTCCACGAGGAACCCGCTCGAAGACAGCGTCAGCAGGATGACGACCACCATCGCGGCGATGCCTAGGAGCAGCGCCGTCACACGGATCCACGCTCCCGCCCGGATGTGGCTGACGAGCGACCACACCATCGGAGCGCTCACAAAGGCCAGTCCCGACGCGGAGACGATCGCGGTCAGCGTCTGGGAGTGGCCCACCTTGTTGAGGAACAGGAAGATGACGACCGGTGT
>PKWR01000080.1 GCA_003133285.1 Coriobacteriia bacterium | reverse complement strand
GACGGCACGCTGTACGTCACCGATGCATCGACACGCCAGCAGGTCGTCGTGTTCTCGCCGACCGGGCGCAGGATCGCCGTCTTCGGCGCAGGCATCCCCGTCGGCAGGACCGGCCAGCCGCTGTCCTTCGCCAACGGCGTGACAGCGACGCGCGACAGGGTCCTCCTGGCTGACAGCAACAACGGGCGCATCCTGATGCTCGACCGCTCCGGCGCTCTAGTGCGCGAAGTCCCCACGCAGGGTCTGCCGCGCGGGATCGCCGCGCTCGCCGACGGCCGGTTCGTCGTGGCTGACGCTGCGCTCGGGAGCGTCAGCGCGTACTCCGCCGACGGCGCACTGACCGGCGAGGCGGGGCTGTCCGGCGGCAGCGCGGGGATGTTCGCGGAGCCGTCGGGTGTCGCCCTGAGCGACGACGGCCGCATCTTCGTCGCCGACACCGGGAACGGTCGCGTGGACGTCCTCCGGATGTCCGCCGCGAGCCCTCGATCCGCATCCGCTGCCGGGCATCCGTGGGCGTGGAGCCTGGTCGCAGTCCTCCTGCTGGCGGCGGCCGTCGGGGGTGCGCTGCTCGCCACCCGATTCTCTGTGCATCGGGAAGCGGACTGACGCTATAATCGCCGCGCAAGGGTAAGGGTGAACTCCGCGTGGAGCAGCAACGGCGGTCGCGTCCCTCGGGTGGGAGAGGGCGGGGCCAGCGCCCCGGTAGGCGCCGAGGCCGTCGTGGTCGAGACAGCCGGTCCGTGCGGCGGTCGACAGCGCATCCGCGTGGTTGTTCACGCGTCGGGAGAGGCGGGCCGAACATCCGCGTGCAGACCGAGCGGAACACACATGCCGTAGCGCTCGCCGCTATCGGCCTGTTCGTCGCAGCGCTCTTCGCCGGGACGCTCACCTCTGCATTCGCGGTCACTCCGCCGCACGTCGTGCTCGACTCCCAGCACGGCGACACCGACGCATGCGCGATCTGTCATCGCGCCCACACGGCTGACGCCGCCGTTCCCTACCGGGCGTTCGAGAGCACGCAGACCACCGGGACGTCGCTGCTGATCGCATCCGACCCGGCGGCCGGCGACGTCTCGCTGTGCCTCTCATGTCACGGCGCGGCCCGGCTCGGCAGCAACACCGACGTCGATTCGCACTTCCTGTTGTCTTCGGTCCACGGCCTGGCTCCGGCGGCCGCGGCCTACGGCCCCACTCCTCTGTACTGCTCCACATGCCATGACAGCCACGGTGACGCCCGGGTCGCCAGCGACACGCCCTATCCGAAGCTGCTTCGCTCCTTCGAAGGCACCCGAGGCGTCTACACCGGCGAGGCCTACTGCGCGACCTGCCACACGGTCAAGGCGGCCGCCGACGAAGGCGAGCGCTGGGCCGGCTTGGACGTCTACCGCCTGACCGGGCACTACACGGGGATCCCGGCGCCGGCATCCGGCACGGGCATCCGCTGCTCCATCTGCCACGATCCCCACGGCTCGGCGGTGGCACCTCTGCTGGCGGCCTCCCTCGTCCCGACCTCTGTGGCGACGACGTTCACCGTGACGGCCGACGATCGGACGTTCTGCGTGGCGTGCCATGGCCCGGCGAAGGCGGCCTGGGATGGCACGACCACCTACGCCGCGTCGTCGCACGGATCCTCTTCTGCGACGGTGGCGATCTCGGCCAAGTGGGTGCCCGGCATCGGGCGCCTCGTGGGCGAATGCCAGGTCTGTCACGCACCGATGGGACGCTCCGACGGCCTGGGTGGCGCGATCCCCAAACTGCTCGACGCGGCCGGCCGCACGCTGTGCGACCGGTGCCATGCGCCGGGAGGCGTCAGGGCATCCACCGACACGTCCACCGAGGCATACCCGGCGTCCGAGTCCTCGGCGAAGGAGCTGGTCGCGGTGTACGCACCGCGAGCCGAGACGGCTGCGGACGGGCGGGTCTCGGTCTACGGTCGCGCGCTCTCGGGCGCTGCGCCTCGCTCCCTCATCGGCCCGAAGCAGTACACGCCCGCTCAGGGAACGGGGCCGGCGGCTGCGGGAGACGTCGATCCCTACCTCCGCGGGATCCAGCTCGTCATCGCCTCGGGAAGCGCGGCGAACCTGAGCGTCTGTGCCACGGATGCGCTCACCGGTCTCTCCCTCGAGCCCGAGGCCGCGGCGATCCCGGGCGGCTTCAAGGCGACCTCCGTCGCGGTGGCGAACGTCGTCCCCAACGGTGCGGGTGTGCTGCCCGACACCGATGAGATCGTCGTGATCACGAGCGATGGCAGGCTCGTCGTCTACAGTTGGACGGGGTCCGCGCTCTCGACGGTCGGCGAGGTCACATTGCCCGCCGGACCATGGTCGCTCGCCACGGGCGCCCTTGCTGACGGCGGCTTCGCGAAGATCGTCGTGACCAATGCCGGCGCCGGCAGCGTGACGATCGCCGGTGACAACGGCGTCGGCGGCATCGCAGCGACCACGACCTCCGTCGGTGTCTCTCCGGTCGCGCCGTCGATCGGTCGGGTCTGGAGCGCCGCGCCTGCGGGCGACCGGCAGATCGTCGTCGGAGACGGCGGGTCAGCTACCGCCACGGTTCGGGTGCTGGACGCATCCGGTGCCGAGCTCCGGGGATACCTGGTCATCTCGGGAGACGGTAAGCCGACCGCGACGGCCGTCGGCAACGTGCTGCCCACCGTGACAGGTGACGAGGTCGCGATCGCCTTCGCGAACGCCAGCGGCGACTCGAGCATCGCTGTCGTCCCGCAGATCACCTCGGGGTCGGGTCTCAACCTCGGCTCCATCGTCGAGCGTGCGACAGGCGCTGGCTTCAACACCGGAAGCCTGCTCATCGGCGACGTCGAGGGCGACGGGCGCAGCGAGATCGTCGCGGGTAGCGGCGGCACGTGGGATCGGGCCACGGCCGCGGTGGCACCGTCGGTGCAGGTGTGGCGCGCAAACGTGGCCGGAACGACGCTTGCAGCGCCGGATCCCGCGTACGTTGCGGGCGGCGCCGAGATGGCGGGGTCGGCTCCTTCGCTTGCCCTGGCGGACTTCGGTCCCGTCCTGCCGTCGCGCCATCCCGTCGACGAGGTGGCTCCGACCGCGCACGTCTCGACCGAGACGGCCGGCTTCATCCGTCACGTCACCTGTTCCGATTGTCACGACAGCCACGTCGCCACGCGCGCCGCGGGTGTCGCCCCGGCGGTGTCCGGCCCGATGGCGGGCGCCTGGGGCGTGACCGCGACCGTGACCTACCCCGGTCCC
>PKWR01000044.1 GCA_003133285.1 Coriobacteriia bacterium | reverse complement strand
CCTTGGCGGCCTTGTGGTCGAACGTGTCCGTGGCGTCGTAGGTCGCAAGGTCGAAGTCGTACAGCGAGTACGGACTGCGACGTCCCACGACCACGCACGATCCCTTGAAGAAGCGCAGCCGCACGTCACCGGTCACCAGCTTCTGGGTGGTCTCGACGAACCCGTCGAGCGCCTCCTTCAGCGGCGAGTACCACATGCCGTTGTAGACGAGCTCCGCCCACTTCTGTTCGATGCCCAGCTTGTAGTGGAGCAGGTCGCGCTCGAGGCACAGGTCCTCGAGTGCCTTGTGCGCCTGGATCAGGGCCAGCGCTCCCGGCACCTCATAGACCTCGCGGCTCTTCAGGCCCACGAGGCGGTTCTCGATCATGTCGATGCGCCCGAAGCCGTGCTTGCCCGCCACGTCGTTCATCGCCACGATGATGTCGTGGAACGAGGTGATCGTGCCGTTGAGCGCGATCGGGAGGCCCTGGTCGAAGGAGATCTCGACGTACTCGGGCGTGTCGCACGCCTCGGCGCGGGCGTCGTTGGTCATCGTGTAGATGTCCGCGGGCGGCTCGACCCAGGGGTCCTCCAGTACGCCGCACTCGATAGCACGGCCCCACAGGTTGTCGTCGATGGAGTACGGGTTGGCCTTGGTCGTCGGCACGGGGATGCCGTGCGCGGCCGCGTACTCCATCTCCTGCTCGCGCGTGTGAAGGTCCCACTCGCGTACCGGCGCCAGCACGGTGAGGTCGGGATCGAGCGCGGCGATGCCGACCTCGAAGCGCACCTGGTCGTTGCCCTTGCCGGTGCACCCGTGGGCGATGCAGGTCGCACCGACGCGGTGCGCCTCCTCGACCAGATGCTTGATGATGATCGGCCGCGACATCGCGGAGAGCAGCGGGTACTTGTTCTCGTACAGGGCGTTCGCCTTGAGCGCCTTGCTGAGGAACTCACCCACGTACTCCTCGCGGACGTCCTTGACGACCGACTCGACCGCGCCGATGTCCAGCGCCTTGAGGCGGACCGTCTCGAGGTCCTGGCGCTCCTGGCCCACGTCGATCGCGAGAGCGACGACGTCCATGTCGTAGTTGTCGCGGATCCACTGGATGGCGACGGAGGTGTCGAGACCTCCGGAATATGCGAGAACGCACTTGGCCTTGGCCATGTGGGTCCCTCCTCGGCTTGGTGGTTTGCGGCAGGAACGGTTCGGTGCTCGAAGACCCCTACGGCCGGCCGCGGTACTTCTGGATGGTGTCCGCGACCGCAGCGGCGTCGGCCGCGCTCCTCGTGATGATCAAGATGGTGTCGTCGCCCGCGATCGATCCGAGGACCTCCTCGAGACCCGCGTCGTCGAGCGCGGCCGCGACGCCGGGGGCCGTTCCCGGCGATGCCTTGACGATGAGCATGGTGTCGGCCTGGACGACGCTCGCTACCAGCTCCGAGATCATGCGCTGCAGGTGCAGGTCCTCGGCGAGCACGTACACGCCCTCGGGGAGTTTGCGCAGACCCATCTCCGTGATGTCGCGCGACACCGTCGCCTGGGTGCAGACGAAACCCTGCTCCCGCAGGTGCTCGACGAGGTCGCGCTGCGTTCGCACGCGCTCGCGTCGCACCACGCGCCGTATGACGTCCTGACGCTCGAGCCGCTTCCTCATCCCCGTCACCCCATGACCATCGTGAGCAGCGCCTTCTGGGCGTGCAGCCGGTTCTCAGCCTCGTCGTAGACCACGGACGCAGCGGAGTCGATCACCTCGTCGGTGACCTCCTCGCCGCGGTGCGCGGGCAGGCAGTGGAGGAACAGCGCACCGGGAGCCGCCTGCGCCATGAGGTCCGCGTTCACCTGGTAGGGAGCGAACTGCCTCGCACGCTCGTCGTGCTCCCCTTCCTGGCCCATCGACGCCCACGTGTCGGTGATGATGACGTCGGCTCCGGCCGCGGCGATCCTCGGGTCGCGCTCGATGGTCAACCGAGAGCCGGTCGACTGGGCGATCTCCTCGGCGCGAGCGAGCGCGGAGGGCAGCGGATCGAACCCGGTGGGGCACGACACCGTGAGGTCCATCCCTGACAGCGCAGCACCGATCATGAGCGTGTTGGCCATGTTGTTGCCGTCGCCGAAGTAGGCGGCCCTGAGGCCGGCGGTGCGGCCCTTGTGCTCGGAGATCGTGACCAGGTCGGCCAGGACCTGGCACGGGTGGTAGTCGTCGGTGAGCGCGTTGATCACCGGTACGGACGCGTGCTCCGCGACCTCCTCGATGTGCGATTGCTCGTAGGTGCGCAGCACGATCGCGTCCACGTAGCGCTCGAGCACCTTGACCGTGTCCTTGACCGACTCGCCGCGCGAGAACGCGCTGCCCTCGCCGATCAGCAGGACGGGCGTGCCTCCCAGCCGCGTCACGGCGATCTCGAAGCTCACGCGGGTGCGCAGCGAGGGCTTGAGCATGATGATCGCGATCGAGCGGCCGGCCAGGGGCTTGCTCGCGGATGCCGCCGTGCTCGCCATCCGCTTCTGGACGCTCACGCGCTGCAGGAAGAACTGGAGGAGTTCGGGCGTGAACTCGCCCAGCGTCAGCACGTCCCGGCCCAGAAGATCGTTCATATCGTCCCCGTCTCTCAAGATCGTCATTCCATCACCTCATAGATTCCGTTCAGTAGTGTATCAACCTCGGCCCTGCCGCACACCAACGGGGGAAGTATGCGCAGAATATGCGTGCCGATACTGTTCAAGACGAGTCCCTTTCCCAGTCCGGCCGCGGCGACGTCGGCCGCGATCGGTTCGATGAACTCGAGGGCGTTCATCAGCCCCACGCCGCGGACCCCGGCGACGGCGCCGGTGCGCGACGCCACTGTGCGCAGGCCCTGGCGCAGGTACTCCCCGACAGCCACGGCGTTGTCCCCCAGGCTCTCGTCCTGCAGCGCCTGCAGGCACGCGCGGGCGGCGGCGGCGATGACCGGCCCTCCGCCGAAGGTCGACCCGTGGTCGCCCGGCCTGAAGGCGTCGGCCACCTCCTCGCGGGCGATGATCGCGCCGGCCGGGAGCCCGTTGGCGAGCGACTTCGCCAGATAGGCGATGTCCGGACGCACGCCGCAGTGCTGCCACGCGAAGGCCGTGCCGCACCGCCACAGGCCTGTCTGCACCTCGTCGAACACGAGGAGCACGTCGCGCTCGTCACACAGGCGGCGGACGGCCGCCAGGTACTCAGCGTCGCACGGATAGATGCCGCCCTCCCCCTGCACCGGCT
>PKWR01000119.1 GCA_003133285.1 Coriobacteriia bacterium | reverse complement strand
CGGTGGGTCCGACGGCCGTCTGATAGACTCGGAGGTCGCGGAGGAGCATCTGGCCTCCGATCGCCGGACGAAAAGGACCCGATGCGCCACAAAGGCATCGCGCGACTCGACAAGCGGACCAAGGACCTGGTCCACCGGCTCGGGCCCACCGACATCGCCATCATCGACCACGCCGACATGGACCGGGTGAGCGCCGAAGGGCTGCTCGCCTCGGGTGTCGAGGTGGTCATCAACGCCGCCCGTTCGATCACCGGCGCCTACCCGAACCTCGGCCCACTGCTGCTCGCCCGCGGCGGCGTCACGCTCATCGACGCCGTGGGCCCCGAGATCTTCGACCTGGTGCATGACGGCGACGCCATCGACGTGGACGGCGGCAACGTGCTCCTCGGCCGCAAGATCGTTGCCCGCGGCACGCGCCTGAGCGTCGACATGATCGAGCGCGCGATGGAGGACGCGAAGGCGGGCATCGGCGAGCAGCTCGACGCCTTCGCGCGCAACACC
Source organism: Coriobacteriia bacterium (assembly GCA_003133285.1). Taxonomy (GTDB): domain Bacteria; phylum Actinomycetota; class Coriobacteriia; order Anaerosomatales; family PALSA-660; genus PALSA-660. The sequence continues at coordinate 5,450 of PKWR01000119.1, read as the reverse complement.
ATCGAGTACCTCGAGAAGGAGAAGGCGCTGCTCACCGAGGGCGTCGGCATCCCGGAGACTAGGACCGAACTGCGACACCGGCACGTGATGGTCGTCGTCCGCGGGTATGACTACAAAGAGGACCTGAACACGCTCAAGCCGTACGTGCGCGAGATGAAGCCGATACTGATCGGTGTGGACGGCGGCGCCGACGCGATCATGGAGGCCGGTTTCAAGCCCGACCTCATCATCGGGGACATGGACTCGGTCACCGATGTGGCGTTGTGCAGCGGCGCCGAGCTGCTCGTGCACGGCTACCCCGACGGTCGCGCACCGGGCCTGCCGCGGCTCGAGGAACTGGGCCTGAAGGCCGCCGTCTGGCCGCTTGCCGCCACCAGCGAGGACCTCGCCCTGCTGCTCGCCTTCGAGCGCGGCGCCGACCTCATCGTGGCCGTGGGCACGCACGCGAACCTCATCGAGTACTTGGACAAGGGGCGCAAGGGCATGGCGTCCAGCTTCCTCGTCCGCCTCAAGGTGGGCCCGAAGCTGGTGGATGCCAAGGGCGTGAGCAAGCTCTATCGCGCCGCGCCCGGATTCCTCGATCTCTCGTTCATCGTCGCGGCCGGTCTCGTGCTCATCACGGTCGTCGTGTTCATCTCGCCGTCGGCGCGCGACGGACTCGGCCTTCTGCTTCTGCGCCTGCGGGCGCTCATCGGCATCTAGGGAGCACCATGTACAACTTGCGCTACCACATCGCATCGCTCGTTGCGGTCTTCGTCGCGCTGGCCGTCGGGCTCCTTCTCGGCTCCATCGTGTCGGAGGCCGGCGTCATCAGCTCGCAGCGCACCGCGCTCGTCGCCGGCCTTCAGGCGGAGTTCGACGCCCTGCGCTCCGACGCCAAGACACTCGCGTCGACCAACGAGGCCCTGAGCTCGTTCGCCAACGACGCGGTCCCGAGCATCGTGAACGGCGTGCTCTCCGGTCGCACGGTCATGGTGATCGCCGGCCCTGATGACGCGGACACGGCCGCCCGCGCGTCGGAGGCGATCCGCCTCGCGGGCGGGAACGTCGCCATGGCGACGTTCACCGGACCGGGACTGTCTCTCGGCGACCCTGCGGTCTCCGCGGCGGTTGCCAAGGACCTGGGGCTCTCGGCCGCTTCGGTCGACGCCACGCGCGTCATGGACGCCCTCGCCTCCGAGTGGAGCACGGCCGGAGCGGCCCGTCCGGTCACCAAGGCGATGGTCGCTTCCGGAGGGCTCAAGCTCGATGGGCTTGCGGCCACGTCGACCGTCTCAGGGACTGCGGTGACGGCCGTGTTCGACGGCACGCCGGACCCGTGGGTGATCCGGCTGGCGAACGCCATGACCGACAGCACGCGCTTCGCCGTGGGCGTCGACACGACGGCTCACGTCGGAGGCTCGGCGCGGGCAGCCAAGGCCGCGGGCATGTCGGGAGTCGACGACGTGGACACCGCGCTCGGCAGGGTGTCGTTCGCGTGGGTGCTGTCCGGGAGAGCCGCGGGCCTCTTCGGCGAATCGACGGGCGCCACGGCGCGCTATCCCTCGCCGCTCTTCGTCCAGTAGGCCCCACGCGCGATCGGCTAGGCGCGACGCTCGAACGTCAGTCGCGCCAGCGCCCGTGCCACGTGCAGGAACTGCCGTCCGCGGTGCGCGAATCCGGCGGCGTCCCGTCCCGTCGCGTCGTGCGTCATCGTCGTGGGCACCTCGAGTACGGTCATCCCCGAGCGCAGCGCCCGCACGGTGAGCGCCACCTCCACCCCGTAGCCGAAGGCGAACGGCGTCACGCGCTCCCAGCACGCGCGAGTCATCGCACGCTGGCCCGACAGGGGAGCGCGGGCGGCGAACGAAGGGCCCGCCCGCCCGCCGAGCGCGCGGATGCCGAAGCGCGCGAGTCCCTTCACCAGGCCGAAGCCCGCCTTGCCCGCCGGCCGTGGGAACGCCGCCACCGACATCGCCGCCGTGCCCGACAGGACCGGTTCGAGCAGCAGCGCGCCCTGTCCGGCGCTCGCACCGAGGTCTCCGTCGAGCATCATCAGGACGTCGGCGTCCGCGCGTACGCGGGCGAGGCCGGCGTCGAGCGCGGCCCCCTTGCCGACGTTGGACGGCAGGCGCAGGACTTCAGCGCCGGCCGCCGCGGCCAGGTCGCTCGTGGCATCGGTCGACGCGTCGTCGATCACCAGCACCCGCGTCACGCCGCTGATGCCCAGCGCGGCGGCCACCGTTGCGCCGATCCGCGCCGCTTCGTCGTGGGCGGGGACCAGGACGACGATGCCCATCAGGCAGCCCTCCTCGGGACGATCCGGGAGCCGATGCGTCGCAGCAGCCCGTCGACGTAGTCCATCTCGTCGATGCGCAGCAGGCGGAGCGCACCGTACGCGACGGCGAGTCCGGCGGCCGTGCTGATCAGGACGCGGACGATGTTGCCGCCCGCGCCCGTCCCGAGAGATGAGGTCGCGACCAAGGCGCCCCATGCGGCGAGCCCGCCGACCACGGCGCCCCCGGCCGAGCGCGCCCAGCCGTCCAGCACGTGGGCGAACCCGAACCCGCCGATGCGGCGCCGCAGGATCACGAGCAGCACGATCAGGTGGAGCCCGAAGAACGTGGTGTCGGCCAGCGGGATGCCGACGAGCGCGTACGGCCCGGCGAGCAGCTTGGGCAGCAGCGCGTAGAGGCCGATCTGCACGACGGTGAGGACCGCGTTGGTGATGGCGGGGGTCTTGGTGTCCTGCATCGCGTAGAAGGCGCGCAGCACGAGCATGTAGGCGGCGAAGAAGAAGAGCCCGACCGTCCAGCCGGCCAGGACGTACGTGACGAGCGGGATGGCTGCCGCGGGGAACTTCCCGAATCGATAGAGCGTCACGAGCGGCGTCCCCAAGGCGAGCAGCATCGCCATGGCCGGGAGGATGAGCAGCGACATCGCACGGAGGCCCCGCGAGAAGTAGCTCTTGAACGCGTCCCAGTTGCGGCGGCCCGCGGCGTCCGACAGTTCGGGGAAGACCGCCGTGAGGTAGCTCACGGCCAGCACGCCGTAGGGCAGCTGGTACCACATCCACGCGTACTGCAGGGCGGCGGAGCCGTCCGGCATCGTCGCCGTCGCGAACGCGTTGCGGAAGCTGATGCCGATCATGTTCACACCGACGTAGGCCAGCAGCCAGACGCCCTTGCGCGCCATCTTGCGCAGCGACGGGTCCTTGAGGTCCATCGACCACCTGAATCGGAACCCGATGCGCAGAAGCGCGGGCACCTGCGCCACGAGCAGGGCGAGGACGCCGAGCGTGGTGCCGACCCCGAGCGCGATGACGGCGAGATGGGGGTTGGTGTCGCGCAGCGGCAGGTAGAAGCCCAGCAGCACGACGATGACGACCACGTTGTTGAACAGGGGAGCGAGCGCCGAGGGGAAGAACCTCCGATACGAGTTCAGTACCCCGGTCGTGAGCGCGACGAAGGCGTAGAAGATGATCTGCACGGCGAAGAACCGGAACAGGTAGACGGCCAGCTGCGAGTCCGCGGACGAGACCGTGAAGGTCTGCGTCCAGACGAACGGCTCCGGGAACAGCGTCCCGACGAGCGCCACGCCGCCGAGGACGAGCAGGAACAGCGAGAACAACGTGTTGGTGAGCTTGAACGCCTCGGCCTCGCCGTTGCGGTCGAGCTTCTCGAGGAAGATCGGGATGAACATCGACGACAGCACGCCGCCGGCGACGAGCTCGTAGATCATGTTCGGGATGTTGTTGGAGATGTTGAAGGCCGACGCGATCGGGATGGCGCCCTTTGCGGCCAGGGACACGCCGAGTGCCACGGCCATCGCCCACTGCCGGACGAAGCCGGTGATGCGCGACAGGATCGTCCCGGCCGACATGACGGCGGTCGAGCGTGCGAGCGACGGCGGGGGATCGCTGATGGGTTCCTCCATGGAGTGGGACGGGCTTCCTGCGCACGATTCTAGACCACGCGGCCGTCCGCACGCGCGCGGGCGCGCGGCTGTCGTTGCCGCATCGTGGACAAGAGGGCGACTTCCCGTGAGCGCTCACTGCGCGCCTTCGTATATACTTTGGCGCGGGCTCCTCGTCACGGGCCTGGTCTTCGCGATGCGCGGCCCCCGCACGTTTCCGGCCCGCACCACCGACCCCAGGCTTGAGGATGGAGCGCGCGTGTCGAGGAGGATCGCACAGGCTGTCGCCGCCGCACTGCTGGCGGCGCTTCTCATTTCGGCGGTCGCTCCGGCGGCGGCGGCGCCTGCCGCCGGCTCGCGGAGGGTCGTCGTCCTGTTCGCCCCCTACATGACCTGGAGCGATCTCAGCGGCGGGTTCATGCCCCACGCACGCGCGCTGGCGGACAAGTCGTTGCTGGGAGACATGAACATCAGGGCCGGATCGTCCGGAGGGCTGAACCCTCCCGATCGAGGCGCGCTCGTCCTGTCCGCGGGCGCGTCCATCGTGTTCGCCCCGGAGGCGCTGACGGCCTTCGACACCTCTGAGACGGTAGGGCCGACGCTCGCACGGGACTACTATCGGCGCCTGTTCGGGACCGATCCCGGCGCCTCCCAGGTCGTCTACCTCGGGCTTCCGCTGCAGGTCTCGACGAACGTTCCGACGACCCTGGACAACGAGATCGGCGCTCTCGGCGCCGCCGTGCATGCCAAAGGCCTGAAGACGGCGGCGATCGGCAACGGCGACCCGGGCTGGCTCGTCGATCCCTCGCGCACGTCCCGACCCGCGGGCGTGGCCGCCGCCGACGAGAAGGGCGTCGTGGACCGGGGCGACGTCTCCGTCTCGATGCTGGTGCGCGACTCGTTCGCACCGTTCGGCACCCGTGCCGACGTCGCGCGCATCACGGCCGAGTATCTCAGCGTGCTCGCGGACCCGTCCGTCGGGCTGGTGTTCGTCGACCCGGGCGATCTCGAGCGCGCCGCGACCGCCGCCTCCATCACCTCGAGCGCAGCTGCGGCTGCGGCCCACAACGCGGCGCTCCGCTCGACCGACGACGTGCTGGGCCACGTGATCGACTCCCTTGGGCCGGACGACGTCGTCGTGCTCATGGCGACCTCCCCGATCGATGTGCTGGACCAGCCGGAAGGGTTCGCGCCACTCATGATCGCCGGTCCCGAGGGCAACGGGATCGCGACCGCGGCGTCGACGCACCGTGACGGCATCGTGACCGCCATGGACGTCTCGCTGACGCTGGTCGACCTTCTCGGAGGCACGCCCCCGGAGAAGATGGTCGGCAGCCTCATCCACGCCAGCAAGACGCTCGCGGGCGCACCGCTCGCCGCGCGGACCGCCTTCCTCGACCAGCTGAACGTGACGTGCATCGCGGTCGAGGCGGTGCGCTGGCCGACCGTCACCACCTACATCGTGTTCGCGGCTCTCGCGATCATCATCTCCACGCTCATCCTCTTCCGAGGGGTCGAGGCTCTGCCCGTCGCCGCCACCGCGGTGACGAAGGCGG